>DASUFG010000476.1:0-17853 GCA_036274715.1 Agriterribacter sp. | reverse complement strand
GAAAGCTCAAAGGCCAAAGCCCTGGTAAATTGGGGAATGGCGCCCTTCACAACAGCATATGCTAACGCATTTTTTACACCGCGCAACCCTGCAGCGGAAGAAATAAGTATGATGGCCCCTTCATTTTTTTTCTTCATGTGTGGAACAACTGCCCTGCAAAGATGAAATACCGCATGTACATGAATATCAAATGCCTGGTACCAAACCGCTCTTGCCCCATTCAATAAACTGCCGGGGGCAGCCGAACCTGCACTGTGTACCAGGATATCAACACCGCCAAGCTGTTGGTACACCCGGTCAACCATGTTAAGGCATGTTTCTTCTTTGCTGAGATCGCCCGTAAGTGTAATACAGGGTACACCAAGCGCTTCAATTTTTTTTTGAATAACTCCGTCCCCTGCGTTGCGTGCAACCAATGCAATTCCTGCGCCCTGTTTGGCCAACGCTACGGCCGTTTCCGCACCAATTCCGTGTGTACCCCCCGTAACAATGGCAATCTTTTGTTGTAACTCCATCAGGTTGTGTTTAATTCAAATGTGTAGTTTTTTTCACTATACGTTTTCAGGAACTATGTATGGCGCCCGGTAGTTACCTTTGAGCAAGGTGTTTGCTGAATCACTATTTAAAAACCGTTCTTTGTCGCTGTCAAACAATAGCTGTTTATTCCCGGTACGGTAACAAATATCTGCCAGGTGAACCAATGAGGCGCTCAGGTGCCCCTGCAAAACATCACCATTTGGCGTGGCGCCCAATCTTATGGCATCCACGAAATTTTTTTGATGAACCTTATCGGGAAAAATGTCTTTGTGCGAATCCACTACTTTTCCGTCCTTTTCCACTACCTGCCACCCGCCACCATGCCGCCCAAGGTACATGAGGCGGTCGGTTCCATATATCTCAATCCTTGTTGATGTTTGCGGCCAAAATGGAAACTCAGTTTTTGAAAACCGTATTTCGCCGGGTATCTTTTGCATGTAGGATGTGAAATTGCCGCTTTCGCAGGTCATTGCAAAACCAGTGCCCCAGTCATAAGTTATATTCAGGAATTCAGGCGTTTCTTTTTGGGAATGGAAGGCTATATTGCCTCCGCTGCAGTATACTGATGTAGGATGACCCGGATCTCCCAATGCCAGGCGGGCAAGGTCCATAACATGGCTTGCATCATCAGATAATGCGCCGCCGCCGTAATCCCAAAAGTCGAGCCAACCACCACGACCGGTCATACTATGCCGGTTGGGGTTGTACGGCACCTGTTTAGCAGGGCCGAGCCACGCATTCCAATTGAGTCCTTGTGGCACTTCAGTATCGGGCTTAGCCATCCATCTACTTCCACTGAGCATGTTGTAGCATTTTACATGAACAATGTTGCCGAGCTTTCCACTCTTGATATAATCCCGTGCGGTAAACGCATACGGGGCGCTCCGGTTTTCAAAACCAATTTGCAGCACTTTTTTGTATTTGGCGCCGGCTTCCACCATCTTCCTTCCTTCCCATATGGAAATGGTTGGATTTTTTTCAACAAACACATGCTTTCCGGCTTGCAGCGACCAGATGGTTGCCAGGGTATGCCAATGCTCCGGTGTTGCAATTACCACGGCATCTACATCCTTATCATCCAGCACCTGTTTCATATCTCCAACAAATTTCGGCGCATAGCCCTGCAGGGTAGTATAGCTGGCTATCGCTTTGCCCACATCGACTAATGTTTCATTCACATCGCAGAGGTATTTTACTTCCACATCCTTATTTTCGGTAACAATCCCAGATAATACGCTCAAGCCCCGGCTGCCACAACCAATAAGGGCCAATACAAGTTTGTTGCCTGCACCAAAAGCTCCTGGAAAAGTGGTATTGCTTAGTGATACGCCAAGTGTTCCCATTACCGCGGAACCAATGAAATGTCTTCTTTCCATATTATGGCTGGTTATTTGTTTCTTGCTAACAGATAGTTGACTGAATTGACCATGATGTTGTGAAAGGATTCAATTTTCCAGTCGTCCCAATGCCCAAGCGAAGTATAAATCACTTTGTTGTTATACCTGGTTGTGTTCATCCACAACACCGGCTCCGAAGGTTTACCGGGGATTGACCCGGTAAGTAATACCTGCACATTCGGTGATCGTAGCGGGCGGTTCTGGTATAGCCAGTTGGCGCTTCCAAATCCATCGGGCGAAACATTTTTCAGCAAAGGATGATTTTCCATTCCGGGTACAATGTCAATTTTGGTCAGGGTTTCGAGGTGGGGGTAGTGTCCCTGGTAATTGCCTCCCAATACCTCCTCGTCAAATTCGGGCCACTGCGCCAAAAATCCGGATACGCTTTCAGACGACTGGGCCACGCCGCCTCCTTCACGCGGAACATTTCCTTTGGCGTCAAAAGAATGGCTTGCGGTACGGATACCCAGTACGGGCTTTCCACTTTGTATATAGTTTTTGATGATTTGCATTTTTGCCGGTTCCAAGGCCACGCGCCTTACAAAAATGACAGCCAGGTCGGCATCTTCCAGTACCTGCAGGTTTTCGATATTATGTCTTCCTGGTCCTTCCATAGCAGGTTTGCCGATGGCGAATTCGCAGTTTACACCTTCGTGGAGAAGGAGATCGTTCGCGAATTCCGGCAGTTTTTGGTTCGCGCGGTATTCTCCTTCTGCGGTAACAAAGGCAACAATGGGGCGTTTATCATCTTTAAACCTGAATTGCTTTTTACCCGTGATATCTGTAGATACAATGGTGGGACAAACATATCTTTCGATATAGTCAACCACGAGGTGAACGCCTGTAAAATGGTTCACCTCCGGTGCCTTCCTGGAATTGTACATGGCATCAGTCATGTCGCGCATCAACACTACGTTTTTTCCGAGACGCACCATATTACGCAATCCGAACGTTCGTCCTATTACGCACATATTCGTATGCACACCTGTTAAAATTACATTTTTGATCCCCTTCTTTTCAAAGAGCGCGGCTATTTCAGCACCTGAATCACTGATAGCGTCACCTTCTTTTATTTCCAGGTCGTCAATCTCCTTTCTCCATGGGCTGGCTTCGGTACAACGGACCAGGTCATCACATCCACCATCTGATTGATCGATGGGCCATATCGCGCCCTTTTCTGTTGCCAGGTTGTTATCGTTAACCAGTTTTTCATACTTCCCGCTATTGTATTTCAACATGGCTTTCCTCGCAGGATGATCTTTGTAGTATGCGATACAGTCGCTTGGCGCATGTACAATCAACATGCCTTTATTGCGCGCTATAGTTAGTACTTCATTTAATCTCGGCGCCATCTCTGCAACTCTCGCAGTTGCTCCCTTGCACCAATGTTCGTTCCACATATCGCAGATAATGATCGCGGTCTGTTTCGGATCCCACTCCCGGATCTCATTTACGATCATATAAGCGCCACTGTCGAGGTCTGAAGGAACCCTTTTTTGCATGGAGATTTGAATATTGCCTTGAAGCGTCTTCGTGGAGTTTTGAGCATTCATGAAACCCGGAATAAATAATGTGGTAAAAATAATACCGGCAGATAAAGCCCTTGTTGAAAGCAATGGGTGAAGCAGATACATAGTGATAGTTGGTTCGTTAAATAATCAGGTTGTGCTTGTGTTTCACAGGTAAGCCGCCTACAACGGGTATTTTCCAAATATCATCAGGTGCAGGGTGTTCAACATTATCGAGCGGTTTCATTTTTATCAGCGTCAATTTTTGTAGTGGATTGAAGCTGTTTTTACAAGCGCTTTACCTGCACAGGGTTCAATTTTTAGGTTTTCCAAAAACCTGGTAGAGCATCATTTGCAAATCGATTTTCAAATTACGATAATAAATGGACGATATGCTCCTTTGATGCAGAACTTATTTGTTCGATTTTTTTCATTCGGCTCATCCAAAAAATCCGGGCAACCGGTGCTGCTTTACGGCGAGGAAAAAATCCGTGGTGGTTATTCAAATTATTTTCTGGCAGGCAAAGCAAAAGCTACATATTTGCTACCGGGTTTTAATTTATACCGGGCGCCGCCGGCTGCTATGGCAACATATTGTACGCCATCTACCATATAGGTGACCGGCGTTGCGAAGCCCCCCGCAGGTAATTGATATTGCCACAATATCTTACCGGTTGTCTTATCAAAGGCCCTGAGTTTTTCGTCGTAGGTAGCGGCAATGAAAATCAACCCTCCGGCTGTTACCACCGGGCCGCCGTGATTTTCTGTACCAGTAGGCGCCGCTCCCTGTTTGGCTAATTCGGGGTATTCGCCCAAAGGCACCTGCCATAAATAATGGCCTGTATTCAGGTTAATGGCGTTAAGCGTGCCCCAGGGCGGTTTTATGGCAGGGTAATTATCCGGGTCGCGGAATTGGTTAAATCCATTACTCTGGTAGCGCGGCACATAAGGAAACCCGTTGTTTTGTTTTACAGCAACATCGTTATCCATATCATGAATGCCGCCGGCGGATGATTCTTTTGTTTTATTGTGGTTTTCTTTCCTCAGTAAAAAATCAACAATAGCAAGGCGCTCCTCTTTAGAAAAATGGCGAAACGATGGCATACGTCCACGCCCGGTTTCCAGCAGCATATTGATCTCTGCGCTGGTCATGCGTTTGCCAATATTGGTGAGGTCGGGAAATTCCTGTTTTCCATTAACGGGTGGTTTTGCTTTATTGTTACTTCCGTGGCAGGTAAAACAACTGCTGTTAAATAGTGTTTCTCCGTATGATGCGCCGGCAGTATTAGCCTGCTGTACGTCACTCATTTGTACAAACCAAAGCATATTGTTACCATTTACGTAAAGTATGCCATCGGGGTCGGCAGCATTTCCACCCCATTCGGCGCCACCGCCTAAACCAAAATAAAGCGATCCCTTCAAACTTGGCGGAATAAACTTGTTACCGTGAAGAGTGTTATTAAACTTGTTTAATACATATTCCCGCGCTTCGGGTGTGCGGTCTGTAATTTCGGCTTCGGTTAATTCCTGCAACGAAAAAGGAGCAGGCTTAACGGGCACCGGCTGTGTAGGCCAGGGTTGTTCGCCGGGAAGGGCGGGCGATACCGGTACTGGCATTTCATGTACAGGAAATAAAGATTCACCGGTGTCCCTGTTCAATAAAAAAATCAAACCGTCTTTTGTTGCCTGCGCCACGGCATCTATCTTTTTGCCGTTATGCGTAACCGTTACCAGGTTGGGTTGGCAGGGCAGATCACGGTCCCACAGGTCGTGGTGAATGGTTTGATAATGCCATACCCGTTTTCCTGTTTCAGCATGTAAGGCGATAATACAGTTTGCAAAAAGATTCTGTCCATGCCTGTCGCCGCCATAAAAATCGGCCGAAGGGGAGCCGGTGCCGGCATAAACGGTGCCTCTCTTTTCGTCTAACACTAACCCGGCCCAGTTATTGGCCCCACCTATTTTTTTATAGGCATCTTCTGGCCAGGTCTCGTATCCATATTCACCCGGCAAGGGAACGGTGTGGAACACCCAGGCCAGTTTACCTGTTCGTACATTGAATGCGCGGATATAACCCGGGGGAGCGTCGCCCGATTCGGAAACGCTGCAACCGGTGATCAGCAGATCCTTATAAATAATTCCGGGAGAAGTCATTCGTATGCCAAGATCATTTACTTCATGTCCAAATATTTCTTTATCGCCTAATCCTTTATGAAAATCAACTTCGCCCTGTACCCCAAAACTTTTTATTTTCTCTCCTGTTTTAGCGTTAATTGCAAACAAGGTGGCGCCCACGCCGTAAAGGATACGTTGATCGTCTCCATCTTCCCAATAAGCAACACCTCTGAGGGGATGCCTGCCACGGAATTTTTCTATTCCTGCTGACGGATCGAATTTCCATATTTCCTTGCCCGTAGCGGCATCAAGGGCGAAGAGTTTCATTTTGGCTGTGGTGCCGTACATGATGCCATTTACCACGATGGGCTGACATTGAATATCGGAGCCTCTTTCGTCGGGCTCGTTATTTTCACCGGTGTCGTATGTCCATGCCGGTTGCAGGTCTTTCACATTTTCAGTATTGATCTGCATTAGTGGCGAATACCGGTTGCCTGCTGCGTTGCCGCCATATACTCTCCAGTCGGCATTTTTGGCGGCATCATTTTTTTGTTTGCACGAAAAGATAGGACCCAATGATATGAATAGGATTGGAATGCAATACTTTCCGGTAAACTTCATCTTCGTTATTTTTTTTGATCTTCCACGAGTTTTCTGACATAGGTAACCAGTTCCGGGTTACCCGGTTCAATTTTAATATGGGCTGGTAATTTCCTGATATACCATATCACTTCCCAATGTAGAGAACCGGCCGGCTGTAATTCTTCGTATGCACCCTGTTGTTCAATTTCAACATACGACTTTGCGGCGTTGCTGTATATTTCCACCTCTGCTTCGGAAGGTGCAGTTTCGGTAGCACCCATGTCGGGAAATTTTTTTACTAGAATAATGCCATCATTCACCTGCGCTACCCAGCCTTCCGCGCCATCCGAGAAAAATTTATTGTGTTGTGCTGGAATCTTGTTGTTGCCATGGTTAAACCAGGTAATGCCGTTTTTATCTTCAGCAAAATTGGCCATAGTTCCCCAACGTTCGCCCTCTCCTTTAGGAAAAAATGTCAATCCTTTAGGGAACACCCTCGTTACTTCCCATGGAGCCACTTTCCTGGCGCTGTCGGATTGATTGGTGATGGTATATTTTATTACAAAAGAATTATTGTTTTTATTTCCGGAGATTTCTTTGGTAAAAACAAAACCGGATTTTTTATCCTTTTGACTGATCATTTTAATGCTGTTGCTCTCAATAGCAATGGTATAAGGTTCATTGTCTAATTCCGCTAAATTGGCGCTGTTCCAAACGTTTTGCGGACTGGGCCAAAACGACGATCCCCAATAGGTTGCGTTAATATCCCTGCCGGTTAAAAAATGGTGATCACCTATTTTAAGCGCGCTGACTCGTCCGCCTGTTTTAGGATCTGCTTCCAGCGCTACATCCTTCATCCGGATACTATAGATGCCATTTATTTCAACAGGAGTAGCCCATTGCGCTTTTTCCTGCGCCGCCAAATGAAACACACCGGGCACGATAACAGAAAATAATAGAAGTTTTTTTATCATTCCACTGGTTGTTATACGGGTTGCTTTTTATTCTGCATTATCTAGCCGGCATTGTTAATGATTACGGTCTTATAATGGTTCCGTCATTTCTGCGTACCTGCCAGCGCGATTTTGTTCCGATAGGATATTTCGCTGCTTCTTTTTCATTAACGTCAACGCCAATACCCGGCACCTCATTTACATACATGAAACCATTCTTCATGGTGGGGCACCCTGTGAAAATAGTTTGGAGTTTATCGGAAAAATGAACCGCTTCCTGGATACCAAAATTCCAGATCGCCAAATCAACATGGGCATGCGCCGAATGCCCAACGGGCGAAACATCTCCGGGGCCATGGAAAGCAGTCCTTATATTAAAATACTCACCGAGGCGGGCAATTTTCATCGCCGGGCTAATGCCCCCGATTTGTGAAACATGAACCCGTATAAAATCGAACCACTGGTTCACCATGGGTAGTTTAAATTCGTTGATGTTATTAAACAATTCTCCCATGGCAATGGGTACACTGGTGCTTATACGGAGTTGTTTGAACCATTCCATATTTTCAGGCGAGAAAGGATCTTCTACAAAATAGGGGCGGTAATCTTCCAGCCTTTTAATCATATTAATGATATCAATGGGCTGTATCCGTTCATGTACATCATGCAACAATTGCACATCATCTCCACAAACCTTCCGCACTGTTTCAAACATTTTTGGAACGGACTTAAGATAGGCCTGGTCGTCCATAAACTGATCACCTTCATAACCATAGCCTGCCGTTTGAAAATCGGGTTTCTTAGCTACTCCCGTTAACCCGTACCCGCCCTGTTGGATGCGCACATGGCGAAAGCCCATCTCCATATATTTTTTAACATCTTCTGCTACTTCTTCGGGAGACTTCCCGTTGGCATGTTCATAGCAGTCTACCGCAAACCTGCTTTTCCCACCAAGGAGTTGATATACGGGCATGTTCGCGCGTTTGCCTTTTATATCCCACAAGGCCTGGTCGAGCCCGCTGATCACATTGTTTAATACCGGTCCATTGCGCCAGTAAGAACTCACATAAAAAGAGTTCCACATGTCCTCAATATTGTCTACATCTTTTCCTGCACAAAATTCATTGAGATAACTGTTGATGGCTGCCACAACGGCAACTGCTCTTTGGGTAAAAGTCGCGCAACCTAGTCCGTATAGCCCCGGTTCCGTAGTTTCTACTTTTACTACAATCAGGTTTATACCCTCGGGTGCTGTCGCTATTGCTTTCACATTTTTTATTTTCACCGGTGGCATTCCATTTTTGTAGGATGGGCTATGTCTTGTTTCGGCCACGGCCCTTGTATCGCCTATTAATCCTAAAAAGCCAGTAGTTGAACCAAGCGCCAGCATTTTCATGATTGAGCGACGACTGGGATTGAATTCATTTTCTTCCTTTTCCATGTGTTACTTCTTTACTTTTTAAAAATAGTATTACTGCAGTTCACTAAGTTTTACTTTTTGAAATTTACGGGTGAGCAAATGAATGATCAACCATGCTGAAAGATAAGTAAACCCACAAATCGTGAATAGCAAATGATATCCCCCCTGTAAATTTCCGGCGGCTTTATAGGTATCCAGCAAACTCCCGTCTAGTATGGGAAACAGGATACCGCCTATAGCACCGGCCATGCCTCCAATGCCTACCACAGAGCTCACCACTTCTTTGGGAAACATGTCGGAAGCGGTTGTAAAAATATTGGTGGCCCAGGCCTGGTGTACTGCAACCGCAATGCTGATCAACACTACCGCCATCCATGCACTGGTGGCAAACTGGGCCATAATAATCGATACTTCGAGTATGGCAAAAATCAGCAACGCTGCTTTTCTCGCTTTTAATACCGGCCAACCTTTTTTTATGAGGTAAGAGGAAAAATACCCACCGGCGAAACTACCCACCGTGGTAGCAGCATATATGATCATGAGTTGCAGGCTGGGTTTTTTAAGGTCGAGACTGAACGTAGTGGAGAAGTAAGAAGGTAACCAAAATAGAAAAAACCAGTAAATGGGGTCAATCAGTGCCTTGCCTGTAACATAAGCCCATGTTTGCGGAAAGCTGAAAAGTTTTTTCCATTGAATGGCAAGTTTCTCTTTTCCAACGTTTTTTTCATCATCCTGTCCACTGGTAATAAGCGCATATTCTTCGGTTGTTAATCTTTTTTGTTCGGCCGGAACAGAGTAATAGCGCCACCAGAATATCAACCATATAAAGCCTAATGCACCGGTAATCAAAAATACTTCCTGCCAACCATAAAAATTTAGAATCACGGGTACAATTAAGAGTGCCACTACCACACCAACGCTGGTTCCCATATTAAAGATGCCGGTAGCCAGGGCACGTTCTTTGTTAGGGAACCATTCAGCTACGGTTTTCATGGCGGCGGGATAGTTACCCGCTTCGCCCAACCCTAAACCTACACGCGCTGCCCCAAAACCAAAAGCACTCCTGGCAAACGCATGCAACATGCCTGCTATACTCCAGAATACAATGGTAACGGTATAGCCGAGCTTTGTACCTATTTTATCAATTAACCAACCGATTGATATCAGTCCTGCTGCATATGCGGCGGTAAAAGCCATCACAATATGCGCGAAATCTGTTTCTGTCCAGTTGAATTCTTTCTCCAGGATGGGCTTCAATAAACCAATAATCTGCCTGTCGAGGTAATTGATGGTAGTGGCAAAAAACAGCAGGGTAACGATCAGCCAACGGTAATTCTTTATTTTGGTTATGCTCATAAGCAGGCTTTTTTTCGGCAATTGGCGCGATGGTATAAAGTAGGTTTGAATATGTTTTTAATAATGGTTTACCAGTTATGGATGGCGCCATCGGGACTTTTAAGTACCGGGTGCGGGAATTTTGTTTTGTCCGTTATCTCCATCACAAATGTTGCTTTTTTCGGGTCAAACTTCACGCCCAGGCCCGGTGCGGGGTTAAGATATAATTTCCCTTTATTAAAAAGCAAATAATCATCGTTGAAGTAAGCCGGCCTTTCAGGTTGCCCGCCTGCCAGTTCCATAAGGCAACGGGAAGGACTACCCGAACCCAATACATGTACAAGGGCAGCGGTAGATAATGGGCCGGTAAAGTGGGGAATCATTCCTACATAGTGGGTTTCGGCGATGGCGACTATTTTCTTAAATTCAGAAATACCACCGGTGTTGGGTAGGGTAACCCGGGCATAGTCGATTAACCGGTTTTCTAGTAGTTCATTGATATCCCACCGGTCTCCAAACTGTTCGCCCACGGCAATGGGTACCTTAGTAAGCTGCCGGATAGTTTTGTAAACGCCGGGATTTTCAGACCTGATGATATCTTCAACAAAATAGGGTTCCAGTTTTTCAATCTCATCGCAGATTTTCAATGCTTCCGGGGTGTCGAAACGCGTATGCAGATCAATCGCCCACTTGCCACCGCCACCAACAGCGGCGTCAATTCTTTTACAGAATTCTATGGTTTTGATGGCATTCTCGTAAAAATCGAAGGGTTCATCGCCATTGCCCCCGGTTGGTCCTATTCTATAGGCGCGGAAGCCCGCAGCTATACAGTCTTTTGCACGTCCTTCTTCTGTAGTGGCTTTTGAGGGGCTGAAGCCCGTAGCATAGCATTCCACATAATCGCGCGAAGCGCCGCCAAGCAAGTCGTAAACCGGAACGCCCAGTGCTTTTCCTTTAATATCCCATAAGGCCATCTCAAGTGCGCCCAGGGCATGCAGCTTTTCGCGGCCGGGTGGATAAAACATACCCCTGTATATATTCTGCCAAAGGTGTTCAATTCTGAACGGGTCTTCACCAATTATCATCTGGGCACATTGTTCAATCATGTCTTTCGATCCACCCTCGCCAATACCGATAATGCCACCATCGGTTTCAATCTCCACAATTCCGCGGGCCTGGTTAAATAGTGGCTTGGTATAACCGGGTGCACTGTAATACCGGATCCTGGTGATTTTTAATTTGGAGGAATCGGCGGACGCAGTGGAAGCAAGTGTGGGCAACCCGGTCATAATGGCCGTTGAACCCAGCAGGGCCGACTTTATAAAACGCCTTCTTTCCATTTATATGGCATTTAGATGTTGAGCAAAATAGCTTGCTGGTATTTCAGCCTGATCGTTGGTAGTCGCTTAGTAGGAAGATTCAAATGATTCAGCGCTCCGGCACCGGTCTTATAGTTATGGCATCAACAATATTTTTCTTCTGCTCCTGGAATATGGCGATCTAACAAAACAAAATCAACAGGCTGCACACCTGGGTAAAATGTATATGAAGTTTTATTTTGCGCTGTTTACCAGAGACATACACGAGCCGGGATATACCGGGTGCTTTCCGGATGATGATAGCCGGATGGAAAAGAACGATAGCAATTGAATGTAACATTGGTTATTGCGGTGTTTTGGTAGCCTGCCGTGCCAATAACTTCCAACTGCCTTTTTGCTTTTGCCAGATAAGGAGAATCGTCAGGTCAACTTTTCCGGCCACGTTATTATTGTTGGTATCTCCGGTTAACCGGTGCCTTACCAGGGCCACGTCGCCAACAATCTGCACGGTTTGGTTTGTTAGCTCAATGGTAGTAAATACTGATTTTTTATCGATAAACTCTTGAATAAAAGCGGACTTATCTTCTATCAATGCGGTAGAGTGCCCGTATGTTAATTCTTTGGCTGTGAGCTCGTCAAGCGCGTTTTTATCTCCACTGATCATCGCCAGGCGCAGCGATTCAACACGGTCTGCAACTTCTTTTTCGGCTTTGGATTGGGCGAATAAAGAGGAGTTGAACAAAAAGGCAGAAACCATAAGTAAAGCAATCAGTCTGTTCATCGTTGTTTTTTTTATATTAACTAATGTAACAATATTCTTTCACATTAGGACTCCAGGGTACAACTATTCTTGATAAAACTTTGCGTCGTATCTTAGTTTTGTCGTGATGCATTAATACCTTCCCAATATTTTAATAAAATGAAATTGAGTAACGATCGTTTCGCCCTGTGTGCTTTTTTATTAGCGTTAATAGCCTGCAATCGCCACGAAGGGGATAAATTTTCCGGCTGGAATATGGTGCACGGCAACTCAACAGCCAATAAATATTCTTCGCTAACGCAGATCGATACCGCCAATGTGCAGCAGTTGCAGGTGGTGTGGACCTATCATACGGGTGATGCAGATACAGCGGCGCACTCACAAATTCAATGCAACCCCATTGTCGTAAACGGCATGTTGTATGGCACTTCGCCGCAGTTAAAGCTTTTTGCGCTGGATGCCACAACCGGGAAAAGCAAATGGGTGTTTTCGCCTTTTGATTCGATTGCCGGAAATAAGAAAGCGCATTTCAATATCAATAATAACAGGGGGGTGGCTTACTGGACAGACGGGAAGGAAGATGAGCGGCTTTTTTACTCGGTGGGCGCTGAACTTCTTGCCATTAATGCCCGCAACGGAGAATTAGTTGAGACCTTCGCCAACAAGGGGAAATTAGACCTGCACGAAGGACTGGGTCCAAATGCGGCTGATCTTTTTGTGACGGCCACTTCCGCACCTACAATTTATAAAGACCTAGTACTTACAGGTATGCGTTTGTCGGAAGGGATGGACGCAGCGCCGGGCCATATGCGTGCTTTTGATGTGCGTACCGGGAAAATGAAATGGATATTTCATACAATACCACAACCAGGCGAACCCGGCTATGAAACCTGGGAAGACAAAGACGCCTGGAAAATGACGGGCGGCGCTAATAACTGGATGGGCATGACTGTAGATGAGAAAAGCGGAATAGCCTATATACCATTGGGATCCGCTTCCATGGATTTTTACGGGGGCAAAAGATTGGGGGCTAACCTCTATGCAGATTGCCTCCTTGCCCTGGATCTTACCACCGGGAAACGGCGTTGGCATTTTCAATATATTCATCACGATACCTGGGATTGGGATCCTCCTTCTGCACCGGTACTGCTAACGGTAAAGCATGATGGAAAATCCGTTGATGCCGTGGTTCAAACCACCAAGACCGGATTTGTTTTTTTATTCAACAGGGAAACAGGCGAGCCTTTATTTCCTGTTGTTGAAACGCCGGTGGATACCGCAACGCAACTGGTGGGTGAACGGCTTTGGCCCACGCAACCTATACCGCAAAAGCCTGCTCCATTTGTAAGACAAACTTTTGTTGAAAAAGATATTAATCCTTATTTGCCGAAAGAGGAATACGACGATATAAAAAATCAGTTACAGTCCTACCATACGGGTAAAATGTTCACCCCTCAATCCAAAGAAGGTACCATCATCTTTCCTGGTTTCGATGGCGGTTCGGAGTGGGGTGGTCCGGCGGTTGATCCGGAAACGGGCATATTGTATGTAAATGCCAATGAAGTGCCATGGATACTTAAAATGCTGGATGTGAAAAACGAAACACCTGCCAATGAAACCTGGTCGCAGGCAGGCCTGCGTTTGTATCAACAGCACTGCATGACCTGCCACGGCAGAGACAAAAAGGGTGGGGGGAATTACCCTTCTATACAGGAGGCAAACAAAAAATATGACGAAAGTTCCCTGGTCAATTTTGTGAACACCGGAAGAAGGATGATGCCTGCATTTCAACACCTGAAGCAGGAAGAAAAGGAAGCCATTGCTGCTTTTGTGCTCAACCTTAAAGCAAAAGACAGGCAGAAATTTGAAGTGAAGCTTAGCCCGGAGGAGATTTTCCGACAGGTGCCTTATAATATTTCGGGCTATAATAAATTTATCAGCAAAACCGGCAAACCTGCCATTGCCCCGCCCTGGGGTACATTAACCGCCATTGATCTGAATACGGGAGATCATATTTGGACGACTGTGTTGGGAGAGGATGCGGAGTTGAAAGCAAAGGGAATCGAAAAAACCGGCACTGAAAATTATGGTGGGCCGGTAGTTACTAAAAGCGGGTTGCTTTTTATAGCAGCATCCAAAGACGGAAAATTCCGTGCATTCAATAAACGATCGGGAGCGTTGTTATGGGAGACAAACTTACCGGCTCCCGGGTTTGCCACGCCCGCTACTTATGACATTGATGGCAGGCAATTTATCGTGATTGCATGCGGCGGCGGAAAATTGGGCACAATGTCGGGCGATTCGTATGTGGCATTTGCTTTACCAGCGAAATGACAGATGGTATTGCGTTTGCAGTAACCCGCAAAAGTTAGTCATTTGACATGTAGCCGGATTAATGCGTATCTTATATGAGTTTGCTCACATCTTCAATATACAACGATGAGAACAAAATTTATTTTCGTTGCACTGGCAGGTTTACTGCTTGGCTGTAACACCAATGCGCAACAGGGATCAACCCGCAAAAAAGATATGCTGTTGGTGCTGAACAAGGCCGACAATACCATGGTAATTGTTGACCCCTTAACGTTGAAGATTACGGCAACTGTGGCAACCGGAGTAGGTCCGCATGAATTGGCGGTATCGGCTGATGGTAAGTTGGCTTATGTTGGTAATTATGGTGTACAGTCGCCGGGCAACAGTCTTTCTGTTATTGACCTGGTGAAACAAAAAGAAATCCGCCGTGTTGACCTGGGTGCTCAACTCCGCCCGCATGATATCAGGGAGAAAAATGGGAAGGTCTATTTCACTTCTGAACTTACGCGAACGGTTGGTCGCTACGATTTTACTGCCGGTAAAGTAGATTGGATAACCGGCACCGGCCAGGATGGTGGACATATGGTAGTTCTGACCCCCGGCGGCAACCGGATGTATGTAGCAAACAGGGTATCAAATACCGTTAGTTCCATTCCCCTTGATGAAGCATCCCCGCCTGGGCCTGTTATTCAAATAAAGGCCGGATCAAAGCCGGAAGCCATTGATATTTCTCCAGGCGGAAGGGAAGTATGGGTGGGCAATGCCGGTGATGGAACAATAACGATTATTGAAGTGGCCTCCAATTCCGTTAACCAAACCATACAGGTGGGAAAAACGCCCATTCGTTTAAAGTTTACAACAGATGGCAAGCGGGTGTTGGTATCTGACAATGGATCGGGAGAACTTATTGTTATCGATGTAAATAGTCGCAACATTCTTAAACGGGTGAAGGCCGATGGCGGCCCTGCAGGTATAGTAGTTGCTCCCGATGGCAGCAGGGCTTTTGTGGCACGGAGTGCATCGGGTATAGTAAGTGTGTTTGACCTGGGCACGCTGGAATTTACAGGCGATATTAAAACCGGTAATGGACCTGATGGTATAGCATGGGTGCAGGGGGAGAAGTGAGGGCAAAGGACAAAGGACAGAAGAAAGAATGGGCAATGAGCAATGAGCAATGAGCAATGAGCAATGAGCAATGAGCAATGAGCAATGAGCAATGAAAGGACAAGCGTGAAAGGTAAGTTTTTTTGACTTTCACCTTTCACTTCTCACCTTTTTCTTAGCTGATCACCACTTCCACCGCATGTTCAACTCCATCATTTAGCAATGGAAGAAAAGGATGTTCGGAAACATTGCCATCTACGCGGACTATCATTTTATTTTCATTTGGTCCAATTGGTTTGATAGTAATATTATACAGGGTATCCATATACTTATAACGGACAATAAAGGAAGACCATGAAGGCGGGGTGCTGGGATCAAAATGCAGCGTTTTTCCTTTTTGTTTTATACCTAAAAATGATTCTGTAATTAACTGGTACATCCAGCCCGCGGATCCTGTATACCAGGTCCATCCCCCGCGCCCAAGGTGCGATGGTTCAGTATAAACATCTGCTGCAATTACATAAGGCTCAACCTTATATTTTGCTATAGCTGCGGCAGTGTTACCCCTGTTCACCGGGTTGATCATCTGTAATAATTCCCAGCCCTGTTGTTTTTGTTTTAATTCCATCAACGCCATAACAAACCAGATGGCGGCATGGGTATACTGCCCTCCATTTTCACGAACACCCGGTACATAGCCTTTGATATAACCCGGGTCAAGTGCCGAGGAATCGAAGGGTGGATTGAGTAATTGAATCAATCCCGCATCTTTTCTCACAAGCTGACTTGTTGCAGATTGCATTGCTGTTCGCACTCTTTCCGTATTACCCGCTTTTGAAAGTACACTCCAGCTTTGAGCAATGGAGTCAATACTGGCTTCTTCATTTTGAGATGAGCCCAATGGGGTGCCGTCATCAAAATAGGCGCGGCGATACCATTCGCCATCCCAGGCATGGGTCTCGATACTCCTGCGAAGCAGGGCAGCCTGCATGAGGCATTTTTTTTCGAAAGCGGAGTCATTCCGGGTCGTAGCAATGACACTGAACCGCTTGAGTGTGTCATATAAAAAAAATGCGAGCCAAACACTTTCCCCCTTGCCTTCGTCACCTACCTTATCCATCCCATCATTCCAGTCGCCCGAACCCATCAGGGGCAAGCCATGTTCACCAAAACGAAGCGCATGTTGTATAGACTTTACACAGTGTGCATAAAGGCTGTCTGACTGGTTTGACCGAACAGGTAAATCATAATAGGAATCTTCTCCTTCGTTTAACATCCGTCCTTCTAAGAAACTGATTTGTTCATTCAATATACCTGCATCGCCTGTATGTTCTATATATCTTGCTGCAACATAGGGTAGCCATAAGAAGTCATCAGAGCAGGTTGTGCGCACACCTCTGCCTGTTGGCGGGTGCCACCAATGCTGCACATCCCCTTCTTTGAATTGCCTGGAAGCGTTTAACAGTATTTGCTTTTTACCAATATCGGGTTTCGCAAACATCAGCGACAAAATATCCTGCAACTGGTCGCGGAAACCAAATGCACCACCCGATTGGTAATAACCACTTCGGCCCCAAACCCTGGATGCCAAGGTTTGATAATTGAGCCAGCCATTGGTGAGGATGTTCAGTGCAGGGTCGGGTGTTTGTACCTGCACGGTCGTGAGGGTATGTTGCCAGAATTGCTTTACCTTATTTAAGGCGTGATATACGTTTTCATGTGTTTTAAATTGTTCAATAATAGAAAAGGCCCCCTGATGTGAACTTGCAGCGCCTAACTTAAAAACAACTTCTTGCGACTCTTCCTGTGCCAGGTCGAATACAACCTGCACGGCGGCACATGGATCGAGTGCAGGGCCTGATTTCCCGGAAAGTTTCACTTTATTCATAGCTGTGGGGTTACGGTTGGATCCGTTCCGCCCAAGAAATTCTTTCCTGTCGCAGGTAAACGATTTCAATATTCCATCCGCATCAAAAAAAGCCACATGCTCCGGGAATTCCGTATTATAAGCATTCCGGGCAAAGATGCTTCCTGTATCTTCATTGGTATATGTTACCACATGCATTTGGGTTTTTGCACGGAACTCACCCAATACCCATTCCACATACCCGGTAACTGATAATTTGCGCTGCCTTTCTGAACGATTTTGAATTTTAATAATGGTAAATTTTACGCCGCTGTCTGTATCAACAAATACGGTCATTTCGGAATATACTCCATCTTCGCTGTGTTCAAAAACGCTGTAGCCGAATCCATGCCGGGTGATATAAGGTGATTTACTACGCACGGGTAATGGAGACGGCGACCAGAATTTTCCGCTTTCTTCATCCCGCAAATAAAAACATTCGCCTTCAAGGTCGTTTACCGGGTTGTTGTTCCATGGAGTAAGCCGGAACTCATGTGCATTTTCCGTCCAGGTATAAGCTTGCCCACTTTCCGATACAATGCTCCCGAACTCCGGGTTAGCCATTACATTGCACCAGGGGGCAGGCGTTATCTTTTCAGGATTG
>DASUFG010000475.1:0-11869 GCA_036274715.1 Agriterribacter sp. | reverse complement strand
ACGGTATCTACTAAGGCCCGGGCATGATCAACAGGTACATTGGGTAGAATGCCATGGCCCAGGTTTGCGATATAGTTTTGCGTGCCAAAAGCCAACAGCATTTGCCTTACTTCCTGTTGTATAACCGGAATGGGCGACAATAATTTTGCCGGATCAAAATTACCCTGCAAAGTTATTTTATTACCTGCTAATTGCCTGGCCATACCAGGTTCAATACACCAATCAACTCCCAATGCGTGGGCGCCGGTAGCGGCCATGCTTGCAAGGGAGTGCCATGCACCTTTGGCAAAAATAATAACGGGCACCTGGTCCTTTAATGCCATTACAACCTGGCGGATATACCGGAGTGAGATATTTTCAAAATCTGATGGACCGAGTAAACCACCCCAACTGTCGAAAATCTGTATCACGTCGGCGCCGGCCTCTACCTGACCTTTTAGATAAGCGATCGTGGTATCGGTAATCATTTGCAATAACCGGTGCGCCAGTTCGGGTTGGGTGTAGCAAAATATTTTTGCTTCATCAAAGGTTTTGCTTCCCTTGCCCTGCACCATATAACAAAGCAGTGTCCAAGGCGCGCCTGCAAAGCCAATGAGTGGAACGCGGTCGTTCAGTTCTTTTTTTATCAATTGTATGGCATCAAAAACATACTGCAGTTTTTCGTGTACATCGGGTACGCATACGCGTTGCAAATCCTGCGGTGTTTTTACGGGATCGGGCAGGAGGGGTCCCTTGCTTTCAATTAACTGCACTTCGAGTCCCATGGCCTGTGGCACCACCAAAATATCGGAAAAAAGGATGGCTGCATCAACGCCAATAATATCCACGGGCTGCAATGTAATTTCGCAGGCCAGTTCCGGGGTTTGGCAGCGTTCAAAAAAACCGTACTTGTCCCGGATCTTCATATACTCCGGTAAATAACGGCCGGCCTGCCGCATCATCCATACCGGCGGGCGTTCTGTGGTTTGACCATGGAGGGCCTTTAATAACAAATCGTTCTTCATACTATTTATAATAATCGGCCACCATTTCCAGCATATTTAATTCGCCGGGCCAGGGGCTGGTAACTACCGGGTTTGAGCAATAAGATTGTATTGTATTTGTGGTTGTTTCCCCAATAGAAAACAATTGGGTTTTAATGGGAAGGGTATTTACCGAAAAAAAGCTATGCACGGCACTCGGGCTGAAAAACATCACGCCCTGGTAGGGCTTACTGATGTCTACCGGAATTTGAACCGTTTGATACACTACGATGTCCTGCACTTGTACATTACCAGCTTTAAGCAGGTCGGGCAGTTCGTTCATCCGCTGATTGCCACAAAAAAATACCACTTCTTTTATCTCGGGGTGCAGGCGTATCTTTTCTGCCAGGGCTTTCCCGTTTTTGCCGGTTGCAATAATGGTTGATTCGGGCAAAGCCTGTTCCAGCTTATCTTTGGTAGCCCCGCCAATACAAAAAATACGCCATTGGGGTTTTACCTGCAAATGGGCTTTTATCGCATCAACGGCATTCACACTGGTAAAAATCGCAACAATGGGTTGTTCGGATAGCGTTCGAATACGGGCTGCCGTTTCCGGTGAAATATCCGGCGCTATCCTGATAAAAGGTAACACATCTATGTTGAAATGCCGGAATTCGTCCCGCTCCAGGAGTTCCCTTTTTAGCTCCCTTGTTGATAATATGCTAATTATTTTTTCCGCCATTCCGGATCGATTCAATGATGGTATCACCGCCTTTGCTGAGAATATCCAAAGCGGCGTCTTTACCAATAGTTTTTATGTTATTCAGCGGCTCTTTTCTTTCCGTTTCAATATGCGCGTTGCCATTTACAGCAGTAATACTTCCCGTAAAATGCAAAAACCCTTTTTCAATTTGAGCTAACGCACCGATTGGTGTAGAGCAACCTCCCGATAAAGCACGCAAAAAATCCCGTTCTACCTGTGTGCAAATGTCCGTATGTTCATCGTTTAGTGGGGTAAATATATTCCGCAGCCATTGGTCCTGTTCCCGGCAAACCGCAACCACGGTCCCCTGCGCTGGTGCAGGCAACATCCAGTCTAATTCAATGCTGGAGGAAGGACGAAGGTTAATACGATCTAACCCGGCAGCGGCAAATATGGCACCCTGCCAGGTACTTTCCCCTAGTTTTCTTAGCCGGCTATTGATATTTCCACGAAGGTTATCGATGGAATGATGCGGATACCGGTGCAGCCATTGCGCTTTGCGGCGGATGCTACTGGTGGCAATGGTGAAATTCGCTTTCCGGTCAAACATCCCGCCACTTTTTTCGAGCCACTTACCGCCTTCAAATCCCAGTTCTTCTTCCAGGCCCGGCGTTCCGGCCTTATAAATCAAAATATCTTTGTACGAATCGCGCTTAAGCACTGCCGCCTTAACGATACCCTTTGCCATTTGAGTGGGTACATCTTTATAAGAATGAACGGCAACATCAACTTCTTTTTGAAGGAGGGCTATGTCTAGCGCTTTGGTAAAAATGCCCTGCACCCCAATTTCGTATAGTGGCTGCGACAGGTTGATGTCGCCCTCGCTTTTAATAAACACCAATGTTGAATCAATATCCTGTTCCGCTAAAAGTGACTGAACCTTTTTAGCCTGCCAAACCGCTAACTCACTTTCACGGGTTCCGATTTTTACGATCTGCTTCATGTAATGAAATACTTACCCAGCGACTTACCTGGAATAACGGGAATTGGTTTCTAGGAATGATGCATTTGCAGGTACTCATTCATCGTGTTGATATATTGACAGCCCCTGGCGGTGCGGGTGCGAAGATCAACCGCCAGCGTTTTTACCGCTTTCTGTATCCGGGCGTCCTTTACTTCTTTCCCGGTTTCATCCATTTTTATAGACGGATGCCTTTCGCTTAATTCATGAAGCTTGGATTTAACTTCACCCAAAAAGCCACGATGCAAATATATTTTATGCCACTCCACAAATTCTCCCAATGTTTCTTCAATAATGGCAAAAGCGCGGGGCACTTCGGCCTTGCGCAGGGTTAACGTATTATTTAAAATGGCTGAAATTTCATCCACATCCATTAAAGTGGTTCCGGGAAATGCTTTTATTGCGGGATCGATACTTTTAGGCACGGAGAGATCTAACAGCAACCTGTGTTTTTGAGTCACGAAATTTGAAGGAAGAATAGTAAACTCATCGGCCGTGGTGCTGGCTATCAATACATCACTTTCGTTCACCGCCATATCCAGCTCTTCGTAGGGTATGCATTCCAGTCCATATTCCTGTGCAAAGGCGGCGGCTTTTTCATGCGTTCGGTTCGTAATTTTTACGCTGGCCCCTGGAAAATACTCCCTGATGTTTTTAGCGATGCCGCGGCCAAACTTACCTGCGCCCACCAATAAAATATTTTTGTGTTGAATATCAGCTACCTTTTCGCGCATCACCTCAATAGCCGCATAGGCTACGGAAACAGTACCGGTACTTAAGCGGGTTTCAGACTTTACTCTTTTAGAAGCCTGCAGGGCGAAATTCACCAGCCGGTCGAGCAACGTACCCAACAATGCTTTTTCGCGGGCATATTTTGTGGCTTTTTTCAGCTGCATCAAAATTTCGTAATCGCCTATGATCTGCGAATCAAGCCCGGAAGCTACCTTAAACAAATGCATTACGGCCTGCATGCCATGATACGCATAGCCGTGCTGTTTGAATTCAGCAACCGGGTTACCGGTAACTTCACATAAGATGTCTATTAACGTATCGGAAGATGCGATACCGTATACTTCGGTTCTGTTGCAGGTAGAAAGCACAAAAAGATCAGGGATTCCTTTTTGTACGGCATTTTCAGCAATTCTGTCGTATGCCGCATCGCCCACGGCGAAATTGCTTCGTGTAGCCGTATCGGCATTGTGATAGTTAACACCAATAACCACAAAATGGTCTAATCCGCTGCAAATATCGTATGTGCAAGAGTTGGGCATATGCAGTTGCAAATGTAACAGACAGTCCGCATGTTACCGTCAGCGCATTGTCATAAAATGGTCATCTCTGTACAAACTGCGATGAATCATGTAATCAATTGAGTAAAATCAGTGATGGATGGGAGAAAAATCAACAACGTCATCCGAACCGTTATCCAGGCTTCAAAAACCGAAACAGCAAGTACAAAAACCGACTCCTTATCGAATTTGAAATAGAATAGGCCGTATCAGCGCAGCAGCAGTTCGCAAGGCTTTAGCCCCGTATGCTTTTTAAAAGCGGTAGAAAAATGCGAGATGGAGGAATATCCCAGCATCATCGAAACATCGGTAACACTTAAGCCTTTTTCATACAAAAGGTATTTGGCATGTTCCATGCGCTGGCTCTGGTAAAAATCAAAAATGGTGGTTCCGAATATTTCTTTAAATCCCTTTTTCAGGTAGCATTCATTAATTGCCACCTTACGGCTAAGATCCTTAATCGTTATCGGTTCGCCGATATGTTCCAGCAATACTTCCCTGGCCCTGAGTATTTTATCCCTGTCGGTTTCGTTGGCAAGGAATTTACAGCTAAACGCCTCTTCTTCCTTCTCTCCAAGCATGCATTCCAGGCTATACAGCAGCAGCATCTGGGTTTGCGCGTTGATGTAGATGTTTTCGAAGTTCTCTGTATACGTATTATTCACTAAGGTTTCCAGTATGGCTCTTTTGCGGTTGCACAGAGGAAGCGACCGGCTAAACGATGTGGGATGCTTGAAACAAAGCACATCGTTGGCGAAATTCACTTCGTTGGAATGCTTTACAAACTGCAGCAAATGCTCGGGCTTAAACGTGAAATTCATCACGTCAATGGTAGCTTCCTTTTCTGAACAGTTTTTTAACAACCCGTTTTTACAATTAAAGCATTCCTGGTCTTTCCCTTTGCAATACATATTCCCATTCACACAAAACCTGAGCTCAAGAGAACTGGCAGACGGGTCATTTTTTTTATAATGGTAAACCATCACGCCCATGTCTTCGGGATTCCATTGAGAAACACGCTTGTATCGCTTTATGACATACTGAACCGCGCCGGGAGTTTGGCGTTCTTTTTCATGCAGCACATTTAATTCATCGGGCATCAGGGGATGCTTCCGGGCTATATCCATTATGTTGAGTGGCTGCTGCATGAATTTGCAAATATATGCTGTTTAGGATTTAATTCTTTAAACCTCGTTAAGCCACGAAAAGAATACAGTCGTTGCGGTGTTGAGCGGGTATGTAGAATTACCCATTGTAAACGGCAAAAAACGGCAGAAAGCACATTTTTAAGCCCTCAAACCGGCGAAAAAATGTTGAATAAATCATTGTTTCAAAGACTAATTAAAATTGCCTGCGCAGGCTAATTTCAGTACCTTTGCACGAATATTTTTTTTGACCAGCAAAAGTGACTCAGCACCATATATGAGCAATGAAACACAGGCTTTGGCCTCTCCTTCTCCTTTAGCCGGTTACGGCGCAGACAGTATACAGATTCTAGAGGGTTTAGAAGCAGTTCGCAAACGTCCCGCGATGTATATCGGGGACATTGGCAACAAGGGTTTGCACCATTTGGTATATGAAGTGGTAGATAACTCGATTGATGAAGCATTGGCGGGTTATTGCAAGAATATTACCGTTACCATTCACGAAGACAATTCCATCAGTGTGCAGGATGACGGACGAGGTATACCTACCGGCATGCACACCAAAGAAAAGCGTAGTGCACTGGAAGTGGTAATGACGGTTTTACATGCCGGGGGTAAATTTGATAAAAATACCTATAAAGTATCGGGTGGTTTGCATGGTGTGGGAGTAAGTTGCGTAAATGCATTGAGTTCCACCCTGCATGTAACCGTACACCGCGAAGGGAAAGTGTTTGAACAGGAATACCATACGGGCATCCCCAAATACCCTGTTCGTGAAATTGGCGTAACTGATAAAACAGGAACCCTGGTTCGATTTTGGCCCGACTTGACCATTTTTATTGTAAGCGTTTATAATAAAGACATATTGGAAGCCCGCTTAAGGGAACTGTCTTTTTTAAACAAGGGCATCACCATTATTCTTAATGATTTACGCGAGAAAGACGAAAGCGGCAACACTTACAGCAAGCGGTTTTTCAGCGAGGGGGGTATTGTGGAATTTGTAGAAATGCTGGATAAAAATGGCAACCGGCAGCCCCTGCTCCCGAATGTAATATATGGAGAAGCCCTGGAACCAGTATCCAATGTTGCGGTAGAAGTGGCAATGATGTACAATACCGGTTTCCAGGAGCATATTTTCAGTTATGTAAACAATATTAATACCATTGAAGGCGGTACACATGTGGCCGGCTTCCGTCGTTCCATAACAAGGGTATTTAAAGCCTATGGCGAAAAGCAGGGCATGTTCGAAAAAGCCAGGGTGGAGATTGAAGGTGATGATTTTCGTGAAGGATTAAGCGCTATTATTTCGGTAAAGGTTCCTGAGCCCCAGTTTGAAGGGCAAACCAAAACTAAATTGGGCAATAATGAGGTGATGGGTGTGGTTGACACTACCTTGAGCCGGGTGCTGGAAAGCTATATGGAGGAAAACCCCAAAGAAGCCAAGCAAATCATTTCCAAGGTAATATTGGCGGCGCAGGCACGTGCTGCAGCAAGAAAGGCCCGTGACCTGGTACAGCGTAAAAGTGTGTTAACCGGCGGGGGGTTACCGGGCAAATTAGCCGACTGTTCGGATAGGGACCCCAAAAAATGCGAGCTCTTCCTCGTAGAAGGGGATTCTGCAGGGGGAACCGCAAAACAGGGCCGCGACAGGAACTTCCAGGCGATATTACCCTTACGTGGAAAGATATTGAATGTGGAAAAAGCCATGGAGCATAAGATTTACGACAATGAGGAAATTCGTAATATGTTTACCGCTTTGGGCGTAAGAATTGGCACTCCAGACGATCCCAAGGCCCTGGATATTTCAAAGCTACGCTATCATAAGCTCATTATTATGACTGATGCCGACGTAGACGGCAGCCATATTGCTACCTTGATTCTCACTTTTATTTTCAGGTATATGAAGGAATTAGTGGAACAGGGCTATGTGTACATTGCCATGCCTCCTTTATATTTAGTAAAAAAAGGTAAGGAATCGGCTTACGCCTGGACGGAAGAACAACGCAAAGCGCTGGTCGAAAAAATAGGCGGTGGAAGGGATGAAAGTGTTAACGTGCAGCGTTACAAGGGTTTGGGAGAAATGAATGCAGAGCAACTCTGGCAAACCACCATGAACGCCGAAAGCCGAACCCTTAAGCGGGTAACCATTGAAAGCGCCGCGGAGGCCGACCGGGTATTTAGTATGCTTATGGGCGATGAAGTGGCACCCCGCAGAGAATTTATTGAATCACACGCCAAATATGCCAATCTTGATGTGTAAATAACTTTAACCATCCGGGTAATGAAATATCATTATCTTAGAACAATATTACTTGCTTTACCATATGGTAAATCATTAATTTACTAACCATCAAATGTGATTTTTATGTCAGACGTAACTTTAACCGCATACAACGTAAAAACAAAAGAAAAGAACGTTCCTATTCTTGATGCAGTGATTACCAAAACTTCAAAAGGCGCATATATGGCCCAGGGAAATGACGGCAAAGGAAACAAGCTTACTACGCTGTTGGGTGAGGCCAAGGCATTGGCTGCCATTGAAGCGGGTATCGCCAAAAAAGGCTGGGAATAACACGTCTTGCTCGCTGATTTCTTTGGGTGCCGACAGGTTACCAGGGTTAAAGCACACCTCCTCCTTCAAAATGGATTGAAAACAGGATCATCCTGGAACTCATCCGGTCTATAACATTAGAGTATTTAAGAGAAGGGTCGTTGTCGTGCACATTGCTAAGTCCGCTACTGATCTTGATTTCAGGAGATACGATCACATATTTATTAAAGAATTGAAAACCGATGCCGGCTTCCACGCCAAAGTCGGTTTTTTTCACTTTTAACAGGTTGTCGGAATTGGAGGTGCCGGCATTGGATGCGAGGTCGTAATCGAATTTTACTCCAGCAAGAGTATATACCCTGAAATTCCCGATCCTGTCGCTCTTCAACCTTACCTGCAAGGGCCAACTCATTACGATAGATTCTACCTTTTGTATTTTCACAAGCGAACTTTCACCCAGGTCGGGATATTTAAGGTCGTATTGGAATTTCTTTTCGCTAAAAATAAGGTTCAACGGGTAAAAACGGACATCCCATCGTTTGGACACCTGCCAATTGGCCACAATACCCAAATGAATGCGGCCGCTGTTTAAACTGTTCACGGCCTGTATACTGTCTTGCATTAAAAAAGAAGAGGAGTGCGAAATCTGGTAATGCGAGGTATTATAGCCCAATACAATACCAAAATAGTAGGGCTTTTCGTCGTGATTGGGAAGGTTAATACTACTGCGAAGCTGTGCCACTGAAGGCGTAACAAAACCCAATGCAATAATAATCGTTACGATTATTTTACACCGCAATAAATGCTGCAAATACCCAGGCTTAATTTTTTGCATGATGTGTTTCGGAATCCTAACCGATTTAAAATGTCCACAAATTCCTTCCCCTCAGGAAACCCCTGCACCGATTTATTAAGATACTGATACGCTTTCTTGTTGTTAGCAACAAGAGATGCCATCTGGGGTGCAACAATTCCTACGTACAAATTGTAAAGTTGTGCTATGCCTGTTATTTTAGGTTTCGAAAATTCTAATATTACTAATTTACCGCCGGGTTTTAACACCCTCTTAATCTCTTCCAACCCTTGCTCGAGGTGCTCAAAATTACGAACACCAAAGGCTACGGTTACCGCATCAAACGAATCGCCAGGAAAGTTTATTGCCTCACTATCACCACTTTGTAACTCAATATGCCGCTCCAGGCCCAACTTTAACACTTTCTCTTTTCCGATGTCCAGCATCCGGGTTGATATATCAATGCCCGTAATTTTATCGGGTTTGAGCAATTCATATGCCATAATAGCTACATCGCCTGTTCCGGTAGCCACATCCAGCAAAATTTTAGGTTTTTCTTTCGTCAATTGCCTTAATGCTTTTTTGCGCCACCCCACATCAATACCCATCGAAAGAAAACGGTTCATGAAGTCGTACCGAAAAGCAATCCGGTTAAACATTTCTGCTACCTGCTGCTTTTTGGGTAGCTCCGAGTCCTGGTAGGGCACTACGCTATCATGGTTATATTCGGTCATCGGGCAGCAAAAATAAAACAATAATCATACACGGAAGATTTATGATTGGCAATTGCCGCACCTGCCCGGGTGGACTAGCTAAATCTTAACATTTTTCCGATCACGGGAAAGCGCTTTCACCCGTACTTTCTTCCACTCACATATGCATTACCCTGTATAATAAAGCGGTATGGCAACAATGCATCTTCACCAGCATAGTCAACACCAATACGGGTAGTAGTAACAATATCTTTTTTGTTGAGCTTAAAATCATCATCCACTATAAATATGGTGTCTTCCACCAGCGAAATACCACTGTGTTTAGTATTGATGCCCAGTGCAGCAGATACATTTCCCGGGCCTGACGTTAAGTTGCGATCTAAGTTTTGTTTTCGCCTCCGCTGGAGCATGATGTCTATACCCTCCAATGGTTCTACAGCCCTGATTAACACGGCATGGGGTATTTCTTCAACATTGGTAACCACGTTAAATAACTGGTGGATGCCATAGCATAAGTATACATACCCACTTCCACCATTGCCATACATTATTTCCGTACGTTTTGTTCGCCTGCCGTTCCATGCATGAGACGCGCGGTCGGTAACACCCTCGTAGGCTTCTGTTTCTACAATCCGGCCAGATGTTAAACGACCATCCCACCGGGTAACTAATATTTTACCCAGTAATTCCTTAGCAATACTAACCACATTGGACCGGTTATAGAAAGAATAATCCAGTTTACTCATCTCCGGAAATTAAGCAAAAGAATTTCATTAAGTTTGAACATTGGATCTGTCCCGTCCTTCGCCGCGTGTTTATCAACATCTTTTAAAAATTTTCATTTGCTGAAAGAGATTATTATAGCTGTTCAATCTTATTTCAAAGCGCACCAGTTTATCCGAAAGCACCGGCTATGGAAATGGATCATTATCCCGGGACTAATTTATGCTGTTCTTTTTGTGGTGAGTATGTATTTTTTCAGTAAAAGCGCCACCCAGGCAATTGAATTCCTCAGCATTAAAACGGGTTTAAAAGTTTGGGTAGACAAAATGCAAAGCAGCATCCTGGGTTTCTTTTTTGCATTGAGCGGAGTAATGATTTGGCTGATATTGATCATGCTCTATTTTTCGTGGTTCAAATATATATGGCTGATTGCAGGTTCCCCATTGTTTGGATACCTCAGTGAAAAAACGGAATCCATTCATGAAGGGAAGATCTACCATTTCAGTTTTAAGCAGTTAATGAAAGATATACTGCGCGATGTAAAATTAGCAATGCGAAACGCCCTATGGCAAACCGTATATACTTTTACGCTTTTAATACTCACGTTTGTGCCCGTGTTGGGGTGGATAACACCGCTGGTAGTGTTATTGGTAGAATGTTATTACTATGGGTTTTCGATGCTCGATTATAGCTGCGAACGCCAAAAGCTCTCACCATTGCAAAGTATTGATTTTATAGGCAAACATAAAGGGTTGGCCATCGGAAACGGGTTAGTGTTTTTTCTGATGCATGGATTAATAGGCATTGGATGGGTGCTGGCGCCTGCTTACGCTGTGGTTGCCGCAACACTAAGTTTATACCAGCAAAAAGAAGATTAGCTGCATAGCCTTCTCTTCATTGTTGCTCCTTTTTTGAAAGCGGATTTGTTTTTGATGTCTATCCCTGGTCTCTACTTCGTTTTATGATTTAATGTTTTTCCCCCATCCTAAATTCGTGCTGGTAAAGATCTGCCTAACGGCCATTAACAATTTAATTTGGGCATTCAGATTAAATAATCTTATATTTAGTTGAGTACGATTTGAATTCCTGTACGGCATGCTTTAATTCCGTACCATTTATTCCCTGCCTTTTTTGCCGTAATGATAAACGCGAATAATATATGACAAAGTTAAAGATAGGCGTGATTGACCTTGTAAGCAAGGGTCCTGCCCATACCCTATGGGCGAAAATAATGCATGCTAATCTTGCCAGCATTATGCCGCAGGTAATAGCCACCTGGTGCGAGCAACAGGGGCATGATGTAACGATTATCTGTTATACCGGCAGGGAAGATTTAAGTAAAGAGTTGTCAAAAGAAGTGGATCTCGTTTTTATCAGTTCATTTACCCAGGCAGCGATGTTAGCCTATGCGCTCAGCAACTATTTTCGCAGTAAGGGAGTGGTAACGGTGTTGGGTGGGCCGCACGCCCGCTGCTATCCGGATGATGCTGTAAAGTATTTTGATTATGTACTGGGGTTTACCAATCAATCTACGATTGCCGAGGTACTGTATAATGTTACCCCGCAACGTAATATTGGCAAGCACTTAGCTGCCAGCGGTCAACCTGCGGATTTACCCGGTGTAAAAGAGCGCTGGAAATTTATAGAACCCACCCTTAAGAAGGCCCCGTTTATTAAAATTGTACCCATGATCGGAAGCATGGGATGTCCATATACCTGTTCTTTTTGTATTGATTCTGTGGTGCCTTACAAAGCCTTAAGTTTTGAAACGATAAAGGAAGATTTGAGGTTC
Organism: Agriterribacter sp.; assembly: GCA_036274715.1. GTDB lineage: Bacteria > Bacteroidota > Bacteroidia > Chitinophagales > Chitinophagaceae > Agriterribacter. The sequence goes on along the minus strand of DASUFG010000475.1, from coordinate 177 downwards.
CTGCTTACTAAATTTAAGAAACCGCACATTGTGTGGCACGACCCCAATTTCGGGGTTAAATTTGATGATAATATGGAGGCCATAGCCGCTGCCGCGCCTGCCAAAAGTTTCCGTTTTCTCGCAGAAAGCAGTCTGTCTATTCTTACCGAAAATCACCTGAAGGTGTTGAATGAAAAT
>DASUFG010000474.1:0-3012 GCA_036274715.1 Agriterribacter sp. | reverse complement strand
TATATAGCGGAATAATCCACAGGGCTACCTGCAACCATTTTAGTTCGTGCAATGCCCTACCCGATTGCAACCATCCGGCAATACCGCGCAGGTTACCTTCCTCCTCCTGGTGTAATAAACCATTAGCGGTAATGTGTTGCCTTTTTTCTGTTTGTTTGGAGAGTAATTGAACCGCCTCCTGACGTTGGGCAATCTGATCGCGAGCCAGTAAAGGGTGTTGGAAAAGTTCGGCTAAATATTCCCTTCCATGTGCCGTAGTACAGCGGTTGATTACATGAAACAATGAACGGGGGCCAAAAATATCCAGGTCCTGCGCAAAGCCTTTGTCATTCATAAATACGGTTCCATCGTCTAAACCATTGGGGTCATTGTTTAGAATTCCCAACTCATTGGCATTAACAAAATGCAGTTTTTCAAGAAGTAATTTCTTCTCACGCCATTTTAATGCAAATATCACCAACCACAGAAATACAGCCAGCAAAAAGCCAGTCAGAAAAAGGAGGCCGCTTGTATACCCCTTAAGAAGAAAATAAAAGGATACCGCGAACAAAGAAAAACTAACAAGGCGCAGCACAGCAAACAGCCCGATCTTCTTCTTTGCAGATTGGATGGCTTTGTTATACAATACGATCTTTTCCTCGTAAAATGATTGCGCAGTCATTTAAAAGACGTGCGGGTTATACAATGTCGAGTGCCTTGGCGAAAAAGTAAACAATAAAAGGGAGGGTAAGTGTAATGAGGTTACCTGCAAAGGTATATACAACAAAAAAAACAACCACGGAAAGCAAAAAAAGCACCCAATACAGACCACGGGATTTCTTATTAATATTATCCATATCCGATCATTAATTTGCAACAAATATAGCAAGGATTTACTTTCTTTAAGGCAGGAACCGGAAAATTTGTATACTGCTGTATTTTTACCGCGTTACATTTACATTGTAATGCTTAAAAAAGGCGAATGCCCGGCAATGCCATAAAACTGTGTAATGATTAAGATTCATTTTTACATAAAATTCAACACCCAATTCGGGGAATCGCTGCTGCTTTCGGCTAATATTCCCCAGTTAGGCAACCAGCTACCTGGAGCTGCTGTTACCATGAATTACCTCAACGAGGCTTACTGGACTTACGACCTTGAGTTGGACAATGCTCCAGGAAATTTACCCGGCATCATTCATTACAAATACCTTTTTAAGGATAAAAATGGGGTAACAAACGAGGAATGGGATGATAACAAAATAATAGACCTCAAAAAAATAACTGCCGAAGAAATACACCTAGAGGATACCTGGAATTTTGCCGGGCAGCCGGAAAATGCCTTTTTCACTTCGCCGTTTAGCAAGGTGTTGATACCCCAATCTAAGTCGCCTGTAAGAGCTCAACCTTATCGTGGTAATACACATATTTTTAAAGTGAAGGCCCCGCTCCTGCAAAAACATGAAGTGCTCTGCTTATTGGGCAGCTCGAAGATATTGGGAAAATGGAACGTGGAAAATCCTGAATGGATGAGCAAGGAAAATAATTGGTGGTCCACGAAAGTCAATCTTTCCGGCGAAGCATTTCCAATTGCCTATAAATATGCCGTATATAATAACAAAACCAAACAATTTGTTCGTTACGAAGACGGCAACAACAGGCTTTTGCATAATTACACAGGCAAAAAAAAGGTAATTATCCTGCACGATGGCTTTGTGCATTTTACGGGCAATGCCTGGCGTGGCGCAGGCGTAGCCATTCCTGTATTTAGTTTGAGAAGTGCTAAGAGTTTAGGTACCGGAGAGTTTACAGATATCAAGCTGCTCGTTGACTGGGCAAAAAAAACGGGCATGCGGGTAATACAGTTGTTACCTGTGTATGACACAACGGAGACCCACACCTGGAAAGACTCTTACCCCTACAACGCGATATCGGCATTCGCGTTACACCCCCTGTACCTGAATGTAGAAATATTGGCGACAAAAGAGAACGCCCAACCCGTAAAATCGTTCGACAGGAAAAGAAAACAATTGAATGATTTGCCCGATGTGGATTACGAAGCAGTGATGCAGTACAAATGGGAAATCATTACACAGTTATACCAAAAACAGAAGCCGCATTTTTTTCAGAAAGAAGAATACAAGCTGTTCTTCGAAGCCCACCGCGACTGGCTTGTGCCTTACGCCGCCTATAGCTATCTCAGGGATATTTCGGGAACTTCAGATTACACCCAATGGAAAGAATACAACCACTACGACACCGGAGCCATTGAAAAATTAACCCATCCTTCCCGGAAACATTTCGACAAAATTGGCATTTATTACTATGTACAATATCATCTTCATACACAATTAAAGGAAGCTACCGATTACGCACACGCGAAAGGAATCATTCTCAAGGGCGATATTCCCATTGGCGTAAACCGTTTTAGCTGTGACGCATGGATGGAACCAGGCCTATTTCACATGGATATGCAAGCGGGGGCACCACCCGATGATTTTTCAGTAAAAGGGCAAAACTGGGGCTTCCCGACATACAATTGGGAAACCATGAGGCAGGATGGATTCGACTGGTGGCGCAGGCGTTTTAAGCAAATGAGCTGCTATTTTGATGCTTTCAGAATAGATCATATTTTGGGGTTTTTCAGAATATGGAGCATTCCTTCCCATGCCGTAGAAGGGGTAATGGGGCATTTTGTGCCAGCCATTCCCGTGCAGGCAGAGCGCATTGCCAAACAAATCAACCATTTCGACCCTAAACGATTTTGTGAACCTTACATCACGGATGCTGTGCTCCGTGAATTGGTGGGCGAGAACATAAACCTCGTTAAAGATTTCCTGGAGCTGCGTGAAGATGCCAGCTATAGTCTTAAAGCAGATTTTTCGACCCAGCGTAAGGTTGAAGCGCATTTTGCCAGCCTGGAAATAAATGAAGAGAACAAACTGCTTCAGTCTGTCCTGTATGATCTTATCTCCAATGTCATCTTATTTGAAGAAGATGGATCACAATATCAGCAATTTCATTTCAGGATTG
>DASUFG010000473.1:0-3498 GCA_036274715.1 Agriterribacter sp. | reverse complement strand
AACAAACGGGCTGCAGCCATTTTCGCCCTTTCCCGGGTGAACACTGCGTTTGCAAAAGAAGTCCTGCGTCAAACATTGGACGATGAGAGCGTTATAGTTCGTACAGCAGCGGCCCGGGCAGTTGGACTGGCAAAGGACAATGAGTCGATCGCAAAATTGATGAATATGGTGCAGAAAGATAAAGCACCAGCGCGTCGCCAGGCTGCAACGGCATTGGGTCAAATTCAAGCGCAACAAGCTATAACCGCGCTCTTACATGCATCTAAAAATCCGGATGACCGGTTTGTGGAACATGCTATCATTTATGCGTTGATTACCATTGGCAAAGCCGAACCGCTTCAGGCTACGTTGAATGATACTTCTGTTAATATGCGCAAGGCGGCGTTGATCGCGCTCGACCAGATGGATGGCTCGCCGTTGCAGAAGAATCAGTTAGTACCCTTTTTGGATGATAAAAATGATGTACTCCGAAACGCGGGAATATGGGTTGCCCTCCATCATCCGGACTGGAGTGATGTGGCGGTGAACTTTCTGGCAAAGCAATTAAGCACCGGTTTAACAGCGGACCAACTATCATCTCTGCGTGAAATGATGGTAGCTTTTAGTGGTAATAGCCAGTTGCAGAAAATAATGGGCGACCAGTTAAAAGACAGGACTACCCCGGCTGCAAGAAAAATATTTTTAATGGATATCATTGGTGCCAGCAATATAGATGAATTGCCTGCAGCCTGGTTAAATCCCCTCAGCAGCCTGTTGAAAGGAGAAGATGATGAACTGCGTTCTGCGGTATTGATTTTAATGGAATCGCATAGTATTGGTACCTTGAATAAAGACCTGGACCAAATCATAAATAACCCCGGATTGCCTGCAGCTTTCAGGCTCAGGGCTTTCAGCGCAAAAACAAAATCTGCACCCGAACTTTCTGCTGCCCAATTTCAGTTGCTTCTGGAATGGCTTGGACCCCAGGACGAATCGCCAGTCCGGCAATCAGCGGTTCGGGTGCTCACTCAATGCCATCTCAGTAATGCACAACTGCTCACCTTAGCTAAAGAACAGGTGGCACAGGCCGATGCTTTTTTACTGCCCGGATTGATCAGCACTTTTGAAAAGAGTAACAATGAAGAAGTGGGCAAAGCGCTCGTGTTAGCGTTGCAAACTTCCACAGATCGCCTCGGAAATCTATCGGTACAGGATATGCGAAAGTTATTCAGCACCTATCCTTTAACGGTGCAGTCATTGGCTGAACCCATCGTGAAAGAAATGCAGGACCAGCAGGCCGGCCGGTTGCTGCAATTGGAGCAGTTGGAGGCCTCGCTTAAAAGAGGAGACGTGGGTGAAGGACGAAAACTCTTTTTTGGGAAAGCCACCTGCTTCACCTGTCACGCGGTAAGTTCTGAAGGGGGGAACTTTGGTCCGGATCTTACCAATATCGGCGAAATCAGGTCCCGGCACGACTTGCTGGAAGCTATTGTGTATCCCGGCGCCAGTTTTGCCAGGGAGCATGAAACCTCAAAAGTGATCACCAAAACAAATACGTTTACCGGTATTATCAAAGAGCAACTACCCGAAGCTATTGTGTTGGCAACAGGTCCGGGTACCAATATTCGCATTCCAAGAAGCGAGATATCTTCCATAGAATTGCAAACGGTTTCGATGATGCCGCCGGGACTTGATAAAATACTTTCCAACCAGGAAATGGCCGATCTTATGGCATTCCTGGTATCGCTGCCTAATGGGTTAGGACAAATAAAAAGTCATTAAAGATGTTGTTGATCAAAAACCATATTGTTTTATTTTCTGTTTTTATTTTGCTGCTACCGGTTATCACGAAACACCATATGGTGCAACCGACAGCAGGCGGATTGAGCCGGGCTGAAGTGAAATCACATAAAACGATTAAGTTATTTAATGGTGAAACACTTGACGGTTGGTATACTTTTATTAAGGGCCGGGGACGAGGTATTGATCCTAAAAAAGTATTCAGCACGGGCGATAGTATGATTCGGATATCCGGAGAAGAATGGGGCTGCATCACTACAAATGATGAATACGAAAATTATACGCTTGTCGTGGAATTCAAATGGGGACAAAAAACCTGGGAGCCCCGCGTGAAAAATGCAAGGGATAACGGTATACTGGTACACTCTGTTGGTGATGACGGCGCTTATAATGGCACCTGGATGTATGGCATCGAATGCCAGATTATTGAAGGAGGAACGGGCGATTTGCTGGTAGTGGGAGATCAGTCGGAAAAGCTTGCGATTACCTGCCCGGTAGCGCCTGCAAAGCAAGGCGGATCTTATCTTTTTCAACCCGGCGGCAAACCTGTTACCATTCATGGCGGCCGCATCAATTGGTATGGCCGCGACCCGGGATGGAAGGATACCATTGGTTTTAGAGGAGAAAAAGACGTTGACCGCGCCGTTGGAGATTGGAACCGGATGGAGATTATTGCTAAAGGAAATGAAATTACAATTTTTGTAAACGGGGTGCTGGTTAACCAGGCTATGCAGGTTAAGCCTTCGAAGGGACGGATACAGGTGCAATCGGAAGGCGCTGAAATGTTCGTAAAAAGAATTGACCTTAGTCCGTTACCGGAAAAATAGGGTGAAGTAGCTATATCGCCACCGTTTTGTGCCTGAACAAAACTAAACCAAAATTTATATCAATTGAATAATTCAGTGTTGATGCTTGCCAAATACAATAAAAATAAAATCATTCTTGTACTCCTGCTGAGTTCTGCCTTTTTTTCGTGTATACCTAAACGGTATCCCGATGCACTTTCGGTGGATGATGCATTGAAACATTTTGAAATTGCAGACGGATTTACGGTCGAAACATTTGCTTCCGAACCCCAGGTATTGTCGCCGGTAGACATGGTGTTTGATGAACAGGGAAATATATTTGTATTAGAAATGGCTGATTATCCCGGTCAACCTGCGGCGGGAGAAGGGAAAGGCCGGATAAAGCTATTGAAAGATTCCAATGGAGATGGGAAGATCGATAGTGCCATAGTATTTGCCGATAAACTCCCTAGTGCAACCAGTATGTTGCCATGGAAAGGTGGGCTGATTGTAACCGCGGCACCAGATATTCTTTTTTTGAAAGATACGACCGGCGACTTTCGTGCGGATAGCAAAGAAATAATGTTTACCGGATTTTTTGCGAACAACTCCGAAGCGCAGATCACGAGCCTTCGGTTAGGGGTCGACAATTGGATTTATGCGAATAACAATGGACAGGCTGGCGAAGTGCACGCGCCCCATGATACCGGCGCATCTTTGTCAATGGGGGGAAGTGATTTTAGATTCAGACCGGATAAGGGCTTATTTGAAAAAGAATCGGGTAGCGGGCAATTTGGCCTGGCGACAGATGATTGGGGCAATCGTTTTTACACGCAGAATACCCTGCATATTCAACAGGCGCCTATTCCCTGGCGATATTTACACAGGCATCCTTATCTGCCTTCCGATAGGGCCGAAAAAAATATTTCTGATC
>DASUFG010000472.1:0-8052 GCA_036274715.1 Agriterribacter sp. | reverse complement strand
GAAGGAAGCAATACCGCCACCATCATTGAACAGGTTAAAAAATGTCCGAGTGGTGCACTAAGTTACTATCTCAACAATGAATAAACTATCGATGGGGCAGTTTCATGTTATTGCAAATGGCAATCAGCTTTCGGTAGTGAGTTGTGAGCTTTGAGAAATACGGGTTTCAGCTCTATGCCTTTCGACTCATTGCTTGTGGGTTATTTTTTACTTTCTTTCGCCCAGGTGTCCTTCAATGTAGTGGTTCTGTTAAATACCATGTTTTCAGGAGTAGAATGTTCGTCGATGGTAAAATAGCCTTTACGCATAAACTGGTATTTCTCGCCCGGTTTTGCATTTTTTAAAGAGGCTTCTACATAGGCTTTTTTAATCACTTTCAATGAGTCGGGATTAATATAAGAAGTGAAATCATCTTCCTCCGATGCCGGGTTTTCCACCTTGAACAACCTGTCGTATAACCGTACTTCTGCCTCCGCGGCATGGGCAACACTCACCCAATGAATGGTTCCTTTTACATGTATGCCCGAAGTGTCGTTACCACTTTTGCTTTCGGGCAGGTAGCTGCAGTGTATCTCGATAATATTGCCGGTCTCATCTTTAACAAAATCATCGCATTTAATAATATACGCGCTTTTCAGGCGAACCATTGCGCCGGGTGCTAATCGGAACCATTTTTTTGCGGGGGTCTCCGTAAAATCTTCCCGCTCTATCCATAAAGCCCCCGAAAACATAATAGGTCTTGTTCCGCCATTGTTCTCGGCTTCGGGGTTGTTTTCGCTGAGCACTTCTTCCGTTTCACCTTCGGGATAATTGGTAAGGATTAATTTAACCGGATCCAGCACTGCCATGCGCCGAACGGCTATTTTATTCAGGTGTTCCCGAACGCAATATTCCAGCAGGCTCATGTCTACCAGGTTTTCGCGTTTGGCCACGCCTATTCTCGTACAAAAATCGCGTATACTTTCGGGTGTAAAACCCCTGCGGCGCATGCCGCTGATGGTGGTCATGCGTGGATCGTCCCAGCCATCCACATGGTTTTCATTCACCAGCTGCAGCAACTTTCTTTTACTGGTGATGGTATACGTAAGGTTGCGCCGTGCAAATTCATATTGTTTGGAGGGATAGATTTCCAATTTTTCAATCAACCAGTCGTATAATTCGCGGTGGGGAACAAATTCAAGCGTGCAAATGGAGTGGGTCACTTCTTCAATACTATCGCTTTGCCCATGCGCAAAATCATACATGGGGTAAATGCACCATTTGTCGCCTGTGCGGTGGTGATGGGCATGTTTGATGCGGTATAAAACCGGGTCGCGCATCAGCATATTGATATGTGCCATATCAATTTTCGCACGCAGCGTTTTACTGCCGTCTTTGAATTCTCCATTTTTCATTTTTTCGAAGAGCGCCAGGTTCTCTGCTGCACCCCGGTCGCGAAATGGGCTGTTTTTTCCGGGTTCGGTAGGGGTTCCTTTTAAAGCGGCAATTTCTTCAGAGCTGCTGTCATCCACATATGCCAGTCCTTTATTAATCAATGTAATGGCAAATTGGTAAAGGGTATCAAAATAATCGGACGCGTATAGTTCATTTTTCCATTCAAATCCCAGCCATTTTACATCTTCTTTTATGCTGTCCACATATTCCGTTTCTTCAGTAACCGGGTTGGTATCATCAAACCGGAGGTTGGTATAACCCCCATATTTTTGGGTTAGTCCAAAATTGAGACAAATGCTGGAAGCATGTCCGATGTGCAGGTAACCATTGGGCTCGGGTGGAAACCTTGTTACAATCTCCTTGTACTTCCCTTTTTCCAGGTCTTCTTCCACAATTTCTTCTATAAAATTCAGGCCTTTTTCTTCAGTCATTGGTGCTACTTTCGTTTAGGGCACAAATGTAAGGGTTAACTGAGTTCAATGGGAATGTAGCGGGTTAAATAACCAGTATTTTGGTATAAGGCACTGTTTATTTGACATTTGCAGTGCGCTTTGATTGTATACGGGTTGTTACATGGCTGGTGGGCATATGCCCCCAATGTCAAAAACTAATGTATGAACACCGAATGAAGTTACCAACACTGAGTCGTATGGTAAAATAAGGTAATTTAAGGCTTAGCCTATCAGAAATTATACCGCCATTTTATGGTTACACGGACATTTAACAGGTCGTTTGTGGAATAAATGGGTACGGGTTCTGTGCATTATGCAGGTTGATTGGCAAAAACGGTAAAATGTTTTTTGAAATTAATTATATTTTACTGAACTTTGCCGTCCCAAAAAAATAGGATTATGGCCAGAGTATGTCAGGTTACAGGTAAAGTTCCCATCACAGGAAACAGGGTATCGCACTCTAATATAAAAACGAAACGCAGGTTTTTGCCCAATTTGCAAACCAAGCGTTTTTTCCTGGCGGAAGAAGATAAATGGATTACCCTGAAAACTTCCACCGAAGGAATAAGGACTATCAACAAGAAAGGATTGTATAGTGTAGTAAAAGCATTGCGGGCGCAGGGCGAAAAAATCTGATAAAATTTTAAAATTTATAAGCAATGGCTAAGAAAGGTAACAGGGTACAGGTAATTCTTGAGTGTACTGAACACAAAACAAGTGGTCAGCCGGGAACCAGCCGTTATATCACCAACAAGAATAAGAAAAATACCCCTGAGCGTTTAGAATTAAAAAAATTCAACCCTATTTTAAAAAAGGTTACTGTTCACAAGGAGATCAAATAGCATTATCCCCGGGTGAGCATGATGGGGAACATCATATCATTTAAAAAGATCAAAATACAATCATGGCAAAAGCAGCTAAAACCGCTATAAAAACAAAGGATCAAAAGGCCGCAGCTGAGGCAAAGAACTGGACTAAAGTGGTTCGTGCGGTGCGCAGTCCTAAGTCTGGCGCATATACTTTTAAAGAAGCTATCGTGCATAAGGATAAGATCAAAGATTTCCTGGCGCAGAAATAAAGTATATCTATAATAGCATTGAAAGAGCTGTCACGATTTTGTCGCGACGGCTTTTGTTATTTTAAGTAATTATATGGATCATATTATTCATATCCGTAAAGCCACCACAGAAGATTGCGCCACCATTGCCGATTTAGGTAAAAGAACCTTTGTAGAAACCTATTCGGAAATAGCAGAAAACGGTGCATTGCAGCAATATGTGGAGCAAAAGCTTTCCCGTGAAAGGATAGCAGAAGAATTGGAGAATCCAGCGTGCTGTTTTTATATCGGCTTTGTGAACGAAGAGCCCGTTGCTTTTACCAAGATGAGGTACGACAGGGTGGCAAAAGGCCTGCTCCATAAAAAAGCGGTTGAAGTGGAAAGAATATACGTACTGAAAGAATACCAGGGCGTTAAAGTAGGGAAGGAAATGATGGAGAAATGTAAAGCAGTAGCGGCCACTGAAAAATATGAGACGATCTGGCTGCAGGTATGGCAGCGCAACAGCAAAGCCATTCAGTTCTACCAAAAATCAGGCTTTGTTATTTATGAAACAGACCTGTTCAGTTATATTCAGGATATAATGCAGGAAGACTTCCTGATGCGTTTTGATTTGTATTACTAGGTGTCAGCTATCAGCCGTCAGGTATCAGGTTTGTTGGCGGTGCGGTTGGCACGCAACGTAGATAGTACTTTGGAGATTTAGATTCAAAATTTGAAATTTGTTTGGAGCTTGTGATTTGTTTTTTGGTGCTTTCGTCTTCGGATTTCGCATTTTTTTGGTTTATGGTTTTGGGTTCTGTTTCTTCGAAATTCGTCCTGCACGTGCGGAATTCAGGCTTCGGATTTTAAGTTTGTGACTAATATCTTATTTGTTGACGGTATTAAATTGATAGTATGAGTTTTTTTGGAAAGTTATTCGGCAAAAAAGAAAAAGAAAGCCTTGATGAAGGCCTGCAAAAAACAAAGGAGAGCTTTTTATCTAAAATAACGAAAGCTATTGCGGGTAAAAGTGTGGTAGACGAGGAGGTATTGGATGAACTGGAAGAAGCATTGATCACTGCCGACGTGGGAATAGATACCACGGTGAAAATAATTGAACGTATTGAAGGACGGGTAGCTAAAGATAAATACCTGAATACAGAAGAGCTCAATGCTATTCTGCAGCAGGAAATTGAAGCGATGCTGGTAGAAGTGCCCGAAAAGAATGCCTACGGCTTCGATACGGAATTACCTGCTAAGCCCTATGTAATATTGGTGGTGGGCGTAAATGGGGTGGGCAAAACAACCTCTATCGGGAAGCTGGCACACAATTTTAAAAAGGCCGGTAAATCTGTTTTGTTAGGTGCTGCCGATACTTTTCGTGCTGCTGCGGTTGACCAGTTAACCATCTGGAGCGAAAGGGTGGGGGTGCCCATCGTAAAAAAGGAAATGGGAAGCGACCCGGCATCCGTGGCTTTTGATACGGTAACCAGTGGGGTGTCGAGAGGTGCAGACGTGATTTTAATTGATACGGCGGGGCGTTTGCATAATAAAGCGCATTTAATGGAAGAGCTGAGTAAGATAAAGCGCGTGGTGCAAAAGGTAATCCCGGATGCACCGCATGAAGTGATGCTGGTGCTGGATGGATCCACCGGGCAAAACGCATTGGAGCAGGCAAAGCACTTTACAGCGGCAACTGAAGTAACTGCCCTTACCATCACCAAGTTGGATGGAACAGCCAAGGGAGGTGTGGTGTTGTCTATTGCAAATCATTTTAAGATCCCTGTAAAATTTATTGGAGTAGGTGAAAAAATGGAAGACCTGCTTGTTTTTGATAAGCATGAATTTGTAGACAGCCTGTTCAACCTTAATTCATCTAAAAAAGATTAATAAGTATCATGAGCGTTTTACATCAATCCCCATATTTGTTGTACTCCAACGGTAAAGGGGATATTTTTGAAGATATCACTTTATATGCTGTAGGCAGGAGCGGTTGGGATGCATTGCCCGTTCCCGTGGAAGACTGGATTGAATTACCCGATGGCGGATCATTGTATGAATTGCCGGGCAGGCGCGCCATTGGCATTGATGTAGAAACAGGCGACATGCGATTGTGCGAAAAGGGCTGGGCTGTTGCGGCCTTTATTCCGCCGGCACATACCGGCTTATACATTGCGGCCTATGAAACAGAACCTGGAGCGCCGCTACTCCCCTTGTTTTGCTATACCGCCGCCGCATGGAGAGATGACAAATTTTATGTGCCAGCTGTGCGGATTGAGAAAGACATCCGCCAGGAGTGCAGGGGTTATGATGATACGATTATCCATAAGGGGGTAGACACTTTAATGCAGGCTTACCCGCACAACAGGTTGGTAAAACATTTGGCTGAGAAATGTTGCCTTACCTATCATTGCCCTGCCGCCAGGAATTATTTTACAGGAAGATGGGAATGTCCCGTTCCTTCCTCGCCTGCCTGTAACGCCAATTGTATTGGTTGTATTTCTTTTCAACCGCAGGAAGAAGCCATTCCGTCCACACAGGACCGGCTCACTTTTAAACCTACGGCTGAAGAGATCGTGGAGTTTACCGTACCGCATTTGCAAACGGCTCCCTTTCCTTTGGTGAGTTTTGGACAAGGTTGTGAAGGCGAACCTTTGCTGATGTGGGAAACCATAAGTGAGGCGATTATCGAAATACGCAAGCACACGGATAACGGAAGCATCAACATCAATACCAATGGTTCCAAACCGGCGGCGGTAAGGGCGCTTTGTGAAGCCGGTCTCAACAGCATAAGAGTGAGCACGAATTCGGCGCGTAAGGAAATTTATGAGCCTTATTACCGTCCTAACAATTATGTGTTTGAAGATATTGTGGAAAGCCTGAAAGTGGTGCGCAGCTATGGCGGATGGACTTCTATCAACTATTTTGTATTTCCGGGCATGACAGACAGTGTGGAAGAATATGAAGCGCTGAGAAAATTAATTATCGATACCGGGCTGAACATGATTCAATGGCGCAATTTTAATATCGACCCCGATTGGTACATGGGTAAGATCGGCGCCTACGAAACCGGCGAATGCCTGGGCATTAAACAATTGATGACTTTAATCAGGGACGAATTCCCCCAGTTGAAGTTTGGTTATTTCAACCCTCCCATCGAAAGAATAAAAGGGAATTACGAGGAAGATTTTGCGCATGGATGATAGGCGAACCCTGTTTATTTAATAGCTGATGAATTAGTGTTGGATAGCGCCAAAAGCGGTAAAAAAGTAAACAGTACAATTCCGTATTGCCGTGACAAGTAAGATTCGGTAAAACCAAAAATCAACATCGATATAAAAAAGATCAATGCTGTTCGGCTTTTACTTTTCATTATTTTGATAAGGAAGGTAATAATAAGCGAAAGCAAAGAAACCAGTCCGATAAGCCCCGATTCCAAAATCGTTTCCAAATAGACATTGTGACAGTCATACTGTAAATATCCTTGACTATTGATGCCGTCCCCCTGGTACATGTTTGTTTCCACATATTTCTTTTGTAGCGCTTCTTTTCCATCGCCGGGGCTAACGCCCAATAGCCATGATTTTTGTTCATTTAAAATTTCAGATGTAAAACGCCAGGTTAATAACCTGAATTGTAACCCGTTAAAATACACCCCCGGAGTAAACTTTTCTTGTTGAAACAAGGTAGACGTGCCTGCCGCCATATCCGAAAATCTTTTTTTAACCGGGTTATTGGTTGCTGCAAGAACGAACAGTATTATGCTCAGCACCCCAACCATGAGAAAAAAGATTTTCTTATTCCGTTTTTTTACTAGCCGGGAAGGAATGAAGTAGAGAAGGTACACCAGTAAAATACCCAAAACAATCTTCGATGATAAAAGAATAATAACGATGAAAAAATAAATTAAAATGGATATGATTGCTATTTTCTTTTTTGCTTTGTCAACAGTTGTGATACCTTCTTCATTCCAATAGATGAAGCAAAACAACAGGTAAAATGAGTAATATACGGCATGTTCATTGAATGGTTTAACCAGGTTGTGATAAAAAAAAGAGGAACTGTCGCGTTGTACCAGGTATATGTATAGGGCGTTAAAAATACAATACAGGGTAGCTGCGGCGAGGCATGCTGTAAATATGGTCATTATTTGTCGCAGGTTTATCTTTCCTCTGCAAATGTCGGCACAGAAAAATAAAGAAACGCTGATCATCCCGGCTTTAACCGAAAACTCTTTCAAATTTTGAGAAACATTATTGGTATACAATAAGCCAGCTAAATTGATGAGCACAAAGCAAAGGCTGGAAATAAAAAAGTGGTCTTTAAAAGCCTGTTTAATCAGACTAGTCCTGTCTGGACGGAGCAGGATTGCAAACGCAAGAAGGACAACGGAAGTGCTATTGACGAAGCGAATAGAAAAGGCAAGACTTATAAATACTGCCATTAATATGAAGAAAACAGACGTATAATATAAATTGCCATTTAAGCGCCATTTTTCTGATAACATCTTGCAACTATGAGATTCACAATATTGTCAAACCTACACGAAAAAGCCGACTTTTAGCTTGGTTCATTTTACTATTTTATTCAAGAGGGCAGTGTGGATTTTTTGATTTTTTTTCATGTGATAATACTATTGTCGTTTTTGTATAGCTGACCAATTGTGGATGGCTACCGGTATTATATTTCGTTTAGGGGATGGATATGCGGGGATTATGCATAGATTTGTCCCCGCTTTGAAAGTTAATTATTTATGGAGGAATTACCACTTGTTTCGATTATTACTATTGTGTACAACGGAGAAAAATTTATTGAGAAATGTATTCAAAGCGTATTGGATCAATCTTACCCGAATATTGAATATATAGTAATTGATGGCGGTTCATCTGACCATACTGTTGATATTATAGAAAGATACACAGCCTCAATTAAACACTGGATAAGCGAAAAGGATAAAGGTATTAGTGATGCATTTAATAAGGGATTGAAACGTGCAACCGGGGAAATTGTTGGAATGATTAATGCCGATGACTGGTATGAGCCAAACACGGTGGAAAAGATTGTACAGGAAATTGATGATTTTGATATTGTATATGGTGACCTGAGACTCTGGAAAAATGACGCTAT
>DASUFG010000471.1:0-3987 GCA_036274715.1 Agriterribacter sp. | reverse complement strand
GGAGGTAACCATTGGCGATGCACCGCTTGACCTGAATAAAAATTACGACATCTGTGCCTGCGAAAGAGATGGTGACCCTGCCGATATGCTTTGCCGGATGAAAGGGGTGGCTAATGCGAGAAACACACCGCATACATTACATACTGTATTGAAATCATACCTGGCAGCCAATTCACCGGTAACACCAACGCCACCGATGAATGCAAAAGTTTTAGACGCTCCGCAACACCTGCTTACACAGGTAACCGGGGTCGATTACCAGTTTCATTAAATGATATCAATATGAAAAAACTATTGCTGGTTTCATTGTTATTTTTATTTACGGGTTTTGTTTTTGCTCAAAAAATGGACCATGAGCACAAGGTTGTTTTTCAACTTGCTTCAGGAGATACCATTGTTCATAAATCATTAATGAAACAGTTGAATAACGTTTTAACCGCCGCACCGGGTACCAAAATAGAGATTGTTTGCCATGGCCCCGGTATCAGCATGCTTGTAACAGGTGAAACTGTTGTACATGATAAAATCCGGCAAATGAAAAAGAAGGGAGTAGTATTTCAGGCCTGCGAAAATACGCTCAGAGATAAGAACATTGCTAAAGAGAAACTTCTTGCCGAAGCCGGTTTTGTACCATCCGCACTTGTAGAAATCATTACAAAGCAGGAAGAAGGCTGGAGTTATATCAAAGCTGGATTTTAACACCCATAAAAGTGTATGGTTAAAAATGAAAGGAATTGTTGCAGTAGCATTGTTGTTGCTAACAGGGAATCGTTTACTTGCCCAGCATCAGGAAATATCAGAGAAACCTGAAATGTATAAGGACCAGCAGATCCAATCTGGGGATACCACTTCTTTATTGTCGGCTTTTAAAAGAGGGCGTTTCAATGGACACTTCCGGTATTTTTTTATGAGCACCCAAAACCAGGAAGGGCTTACTGATTATTATGCCAACGCTGCCGGTGGCGGCCTGCGTTATGAGACAGCGGAATTTCATGGTTTCCAGTTTGCCGTAAGTGGATTCTATACATTCAATATCGGCTCTTCTGATTTGGGGAAATTGGATAGCACAACCGGGCAGCCCAACCGTTACGAGATTGGGTTATTTGATGTAGAGGACCCCTATAATAAAAAAGATATTGACAGGCTGGAGGAGTTATTTTTAAAATACAATTATAGAAAATCTTTTATTGTTTTTGGTAAACAATTAATTAATACGCCTTTTATCAACCTGCAGGATGGCAGGATGAGGCCCACAGCAGTGAATGGAATCTGGTTTGAATCAGGTGAGATTAAGAAAGCGAAAATTGAAGGGGGATGGATTTATTCCATATCACCAAGGGGAGCTACCAGGTGGTTTGATATTGGTGAATCCGTGGGCTTATACCCGGTGGGTGTAAATGTTGACGGAACCAAATCACAGTATGCATCTAATTTGCACAGTAAGGGGATATTTCTTTTGGGTACACATATTGAAATGGGCAAGCACCTAACACTACATGGTTGGGATGTTTTTACGGAGAATATTTTTAATACGGCCATGCTGCAGGCTGATTTTTCTTTTCGGTTAAAAAGTAACGAAAACATTTTTACATCAGTGCAAATAATCAGGCAGGATGCTGTAAACAATGGCGGCAATGAAGATGCTGCAAAAACATATTTTGAGAAAGGAGGGAAAGCGATCAGTTTTGGAGCAAAAGCAGGATGGAAAAATAAGCAGTGGGAAACCAGTATTAATTATAACCGCATTACGGCCGATGGTCGCTATCTGATGCCCCGTGAGTGGGGGCGGGATCCTTTCTTTACGTTTATGCCCCGCGAACGCAACGAGGGTTTCGGAGATGTACATGCGATTATGGGGAAGGTAAATTACAATATCCCCAAAATAAGGGTTAAAACATCTTTGGCTGCCGGCTATTATAAGTTGCCGGATGTTAAAAACTACCGGTTAAATAAGTATGGAGTACCTTCGTACACACAGGTTAATGCCGATATTCGCTATTCTTTTGCCGGAATGATGAAAGGTTTGGAAGCCCAGCTACTGGTTGCAGGCAAAATGAAGAGTGGCGAAACCTACCACAACAAAAAGTTCGAATTTAATAAAGTGGATATGATGCAGGCTAATTTTGTATTGAATTATCACTTTTAAAATTATGACAACTAAAACAACAACCTTTGAGTCAGTCTTTGAGCCTGCATTGCTGGAAGAAATGCAGCAGTTTGGTGAAATTAAAAACTTTGCAGAAGGCGACCTGATTATGGACTATGGCAAGTACATCCGTATGATGCCCATTATTATAAAGGGTACCGTTAAAGTTTTCAGGATGGATGAAACCGGGAATGAAATTCTGTTGTATTACCTGTCGAGCAATGAAAGCTGTTCGATGGCATACAGCTGCTGTATGGAAGCTAAAAAAAGTGAAGTTAAAGCCATTGCAGAAGATGATGTTGAATTGATTGCGATACCGCATCAGAAACTGGAAGAATGGCTTTGTAAATACCCAAGCTGGAAAAGCTACATCATGAGGAGTTTTAATGAACGTTTTTTAGAATTGTTGAAATCAATTGAAAGTATTGCCTTTCATAAATTGGACGAACGCCTTATTGCTTACCTGAAAGAAAAACAACGCCTTTCCGGTTCCCGTGTTATCAAAGCATCACACTATCTTATTGCCGAGGAACTGCATACCTCAAGAGTTGTTGTATCAAGACTTTTAAAGCAATTGGAAAATGATAAGAGAATTATTTTGTACAGGAATGAAATAAAGTTGCTGAGCGGGTTCAATTGATATTATATAGAAAAGAGCACAGGTGTCCCAGGATTTGTATGTAACAATTAAAACCTAAAATGCTCCAAGCGGGCGCCAACCGTTGTGCAGTTTCATAATCGTTAAAATTAAAACCAGATGAATAAAAATCTTATCATTTTCGCTTTAATTACCCTGGCGTTTTCAAAAATTAGTCTTGGGCAAAATAGTGCGGATCCCTGGAAGCCTGAACAACTCTTATCTCCAGCTGTGCTGGATAGTGTCATCAAATCAGGAGCAAACATTGAACCCCTGATCATTTGCGTGGGCCCGTCTGCCCTGATAAAAGGTTCGGTAGATGCCGGACCTGCAAAGGAAAAAGGGAATCTTGACAAGCTAAGGCAATTATTATCTAACGAAAAAAGAGATCGGGAAATTGTCATTTATTGCGGCTGCTGCCCATTTGACCGTTGTCCGAATATCAGGCCGGCATTTCAATTACTCCATGAAATGAAATTCACCCATCCTATGCTTTTAAATCTGGCAAAAAATTTAAAAACTGACTGGATTGATCATGGATATTCAATTCATCCATAAAGCACCCAATAATTTCAATGAAATTGATTTCCACTATAAGTATCATGCTGTGCCTGGTTAGCTCACAGTCCTTATCACAATCCGGTAATTCAAATATAGGATTGGAAATAAGTAACAAGGCTCCCGAAATCAAACTTCCCAACCCTGACGGCGATACTATCGCTCTTTCTTCACTCAAAGGCAAAATTGTGTTAATTGACTTCTGGGCGAGTTGGTGCGCTCCCTGCCTGAAAGAGCAGCCCGAACTTAAATCGCTATATAAAAAATTTAAAGGATCAGTTTTTAAAAATGCAAATGGCTTTTCAATTTATGGAGTGTCACTGGATAGTAAAAAAGAAGAATGGACAAATGCTATAAAGAAATTCAAAATGGATTGGACACAGGTAAGTGATTTAAAGTTTTGGAATTCCGGGGCGGCCCATTTATACAACGTCGGGGAAATTCCCTATAACCTGCTTATTGACGGCAATGGTATCATCATTGCCAGGAACCTGCATGGAAAAGATTTGTATCAAGCGTTGTCCCAACTTTTTTAAAGAGATGAATTACTGATCGCTCAAAAAAGTAAGAGGTTCATAGCAGGCAATAAATATTATAATGGGGGTAGTGTATTCAAACCAGGAAATTTATTGCGTGGAACCGACCG
>DASUFG010000470.1:0-11830 GCA_036274715.1 Agriterribacter sp. | reverse complement strand
CTATGAGGTATTACTTTTCGGGCACAAGGGTATCTCCCAATCATAATTATATAGGGCGTAAATCTTGTCGCTACGGTAGATTCGTTCTTATCACTTGCACATTACTCACTTACATTTGTTCATCCTCAATCCTTTTGCCGGCGTATTCGTCTTTGTAGTCCACTTTCCATCGATTATGGCTCCATAGGTATACTTCAGGGTGCTCCCGGATTACCTCCTCCAGGTAGCGAACGTATTGAAGCGTAAGTTGGCCTTCTTTCATTTCGGCAGGATGAAGGGTGGCTAATTTAGCTTCCACAACGTAATACCCTCTTTTAGGCTGAGAGAACCGGGCAAATACAACGGGGATATCATTTAAGCGCGCATTTTTTTCCGGGCCGGTTACAAAAGGTGTCCATCGGTCAAAGAACTTAACCCAATAGGCTTTCGCAGGATCACCCGGGTTTTGGTCGGCAACCAGTGCCAACAAATATTGTTTGTGCCGGTAGGGCAGCATAGCATTTTTCATGTCCGTTGCCGGCAGCATGATGGTGCCGGTTTTTTCGCGGAAATATTTAAAAACACGGTCGAGCAACTTGTTGCCGATAGGAATATATACCGCGAGATAAGGATAGAGCAGTTCCCTGGCAACACGTACATTCACCCACTCCCAGTTAAAATTATGACCTGCATGTACCTGGCAGCTTTTGCCGGTGGCGTATAACTCATTGAATATGGATGGATCGAATTGTACCCGTTTGCGCAAGCTTTTTTCAGGCATGGAAAGTAGCTTAATGGCCTCCAGGAAAGTATCGGTAAAATTGCGATAGAATTTTCTGATGATCCGCATTTTTTCTTTTTCTGTTTTTTCAGGAAAAGCAATGCTGAGATTTTTCAATAATACTTCTCTGCGATAACCTAATACATAATGCAGCAGCAGGCAAATGAAATCCGATATCCGGTAGATAATCCATAAGGGAAGAAACGAAAATAGATAAAGTAAACCCAGAACAATATAATACATGAGCGCAAGAGAATTTTAGATTTAAAATTTCAGATTTGATATTATTTGGAACTTGGTTCCTGCTATTTGGTTATTCCCTTCGGTTTTCGAACTTGTGAATTCGGATTTCATATTTCCAACTTCGGGCTTCTTCACTACAATACAATATTCTGCACCAGTTCACTCTTATTGGGATAGTCTGTGTTAAAGTGAAGTCCGCGACTTTCGTGCCTGAACTGTGCCGATTTTACAATAAGATACCCCACCGTAATCATATTACGCAACTGGCAAAGTTGGGGCGATACTTCGGTTGTTTTATACAGTTCCTCTGTTTCTTCATGCAGCAGGTCTAAACGGCGCATGGCCCTCTCCAAACGGGTATTGGTTCTTACAATGCCCACATAATCACTCATCAGCAACTGCAGTTCCTTTAAACTTTGTGTAATCAAAATCATTTCTTTAGGCGCTGTGGTGCCTTCAGTGCGCCAGTCGGGCAGTGCGGCCGTATCCCAATTTCCCCATTCTTTTCCACTTGTATCGTTCATTTTTACTACAGCATCAATGTAGGCCCTGTGCGCAAATACCATGGCCTCCAATAGTGAATTACTGGCCAAACGGTTCGCGCCATGTAAGCCTGTAGAGGCGCATTCGCCCGCGGCATATAAATGACGGATGGAGGTTCTGCCCCATTCATCCGTTTTAATACCACCACAGCTGTAATGCGCAGCAGGTGCAACCGGGATCATATTTTTGGAAACATCAATGCCAATTGACAAACATTTTTCATGGATATTTGGAAAGTGGTGCAGGAATTTCTCCTGGTCCATCTCCCTGCAATCCAACCACACATGTTCGGTACCTGTTCTTTTCATTTCATTGTCTATGGCGCGTGCAACAATATCGCGGGGGGCTAAGTCCCTTCTTTCATCGTATCGCTCCATAAACGCTTCACCATCGCTGTTACGCAAAATGCCGCCATCACCACGAACGGCTTCAGTTATTAAAAATGCCTGCCCCTTTACTCCCGGTTCAAATAAGGCAGTGGGGTGAAACTGGATGAACTCCATATTTTCAATCCGGCCTTTGGCGCGATAGGCCATGGCCATGCCATCCCCGGTAGCAATAACCGGGTTGGTGGTGGTGCGGTATACCTGCCCGCTCCCCCCGGTCGCCAGCAGAGTAATGCCCGCCGTTACCTTTTCCATTTTTTTGGTGAGCAGGTTTAAAGCGTATACGCCAAAACATTCAATATCGGGAGTAGCCTTTGTAACCAGGTAACCAAGATGATGTTGGGTCAGTATATCTACTACAAAACAATGCGTATTCAATTCAATATTGGACTGCTCTTTTATCGCATCCAGCAATGCCCTTTCCATCTCCTTCCCGGTTACATCTTTATGGTGCAGTATCCTAAATTCGCTGTGTCCTCCTTCTTTGCCCAATGCATAATCACCATCCTGGTCTTTATCAAACTTAGCGCCCCATTCAATAATTTCTTTTATCCGGTCTACTCCCTCCTTTACTACTATCTCCACCGTTTCTTCATTACACAAACCATCGCCGGCTATTAGGGTATCTACTATATGTTTTTCAAAACTGTCGCTTTCATTGTTCCATACGCCGGCGATTCCACCCTGGGCGTATTTGGTATTGGTTTCGTCAGACGTGGTTTTGGTAAAAATCAATACTTTTTTATCCGGGCAGTCGCGGGCAACTTTTAAGGCATACGTAAGTCCCGCTATACCAGATCCTATAACAAGAAAATCGGTTTGCATGAGTTATAGTACAATATTTACTGCAAGATAAGATGAGATTGGAGATTGAAGATTTAAAATTTGAGTTCTAAAACAGGTAGTTTCCGGCTGGTAGTTTATTAGCTTATTCTTTCGGATTTCGAGCTTTGTACGTCGTGTTTCATGTTGTTTGGTGTTTGTAATTTTGATTCTTAACCCATCCCTATTCTCTTCCTGATACTTTGCCATACCGGTTGTATATCGGGAGAAAGATTAAAATAAACCAAACTGCCACCGTACAATATCACAAACGCGGCACTCCTTAAAAACAATCCTCCGAAACCATGAATATACCTGAAGCCATAGTAACAGGCGGCATAGCAGCATCCCGCTGCTATTATCGTATAAGCGGTTCCAGCTGTAAAAGGCTGCAATTTGAATTTTCGCCATAAAAAAACGATACGGATCAAATTGTAAATGCTAATCGAAACTAAGTTGGCCATCGCCGGGCCCATAATATCGTACCGCCTGGTTAGTATATAAGTGAGGGGTAGCATAACAACCAATAGAATAAGTCCACTGACCAGTTCAAAGCGCCAGTAATTGGAAGTGTGTATGATCTGGGAGTTGAGCCCGGTGCCCAAATCTATTACTTTGGTAATACCCAGCAATATAAATGGGGTAAACCCCAATAAGTATGCATCCTTTAACTGCAAAGCGCGAATGGCTTCTGTATAATTGAGCGCAATCAATGCAAAAATGCCGGCGGCAAAAAGCAACAGGTTAATGGACGAGCGTTGATAAATTCTCTGAATCTTATCCATGTCCTTATCCTTCCAGGCCCTGGATAAATGGGAGATGGAGGCGGCGATTATGCCACGCTGGGGGGCCTGTATAACACTGGTCATGATTTGCGCCAACGCAAATATCCCGGCTTTGCCCAGTCCATCTTCCAGTACAGAAGCAATGACAAGAGAATCAAATACCAGGGATATATTGGAAATAAGTAAACCCGAATAAATGAATACGCAAAAAGAGAGGATCTTTTTAAAATAATGCCGGCTTACCTTACTCACATGTAAAGTGAAATGAATTTTTTTGGTAGCTATTAAATAGATAAACAAAGCGAGCGCAATACCCGGGTAAGTAAAGGCATACATTTTAATGAAAAGATCAAAATTGCCGATAACCTGGAAGACGAACAATATGATAAGTAAGGTTGTAAACAGTCTCCACAACACTTCCCTTAAAAAATTAGTGAGCACCGGCTTTTGTATACTCCAGGCATAAGATTCAAGTATGGTAAACAGGGTTAAACCAAATCCCATGGGAAATATCCAGTAATAGTAATGAACCAGTTCCGGTGCATTGGCATTGTATTTCCTTATTACTACGTCCTTAAATAGCCAACCGGCAACCATCACTATCAAAAATCCAATGCAGCCTGTCAGCAGCGCCCAGGTAACCATATCATTTTTCCGATCGGGAAGATAATGGTTATAATAAGGATGAAATTTAAAAATGTAGGAGGGCATCGCCAAACTGGCAAATGCTTGCATGGTGGTGGCGATGGCAATAAAGATACCCGTGAGCCCATATTGAGCAGGAGTAAATAACCCTTGTTTGGTGAAGAAATATACATTGAGCATACCCACCGCAAAGCCTATGTATATTACAATGGAAGAGACAATGCTTTGTCTTCGGATGGTACTCATGAGGTAAAGATAATCCGGTAAAATAAAATATCTACTGCCGCCACATAAAATGTATTTATTAAAAATAGTCATGAGGGGGTAACAAACCTGCCCCTTCGAGTTATTATTATATACTCCGCTTGCCGTACAGCGGTATTCACTGTACTGTACCCTTCTTCCTTCCCCTAAAGCAAGAATAGATCATCCTCATGATAAAACTCCGGACAATGGCTCATTGATCAGCCTACGCCAAAAAACAACAGGAATCAAACTTCGTCCTCCCTTTGTTACAACCATCAATAGTCCTGAGAAAATATTTCAATTCATCATTAAACCTTTCGTTATGTCAAATCTATCCAATAGGAGCAATTCCCCGCCTCATTGTCCTTTCCACTCAAGTTATTTCCTGCTTCCTTAATCAGAAAATAATAGCTCGCAGGCAATCCTTATCGGCCTGGTAGGATAGGGCGTGTACACGCCTCCAACGAGAGGGAGGTTTCACATCTCAATAAAGAATTATGAAAAAAAGTGCTAAAGCAGCTCCTGATATCAGGAAGCTGGTAGAATTCAGAAACAACGCAAAAATGATCCTGTTTGAAAACCCGAATTATTTTGGTGTACAGGATATCGAAAATAAAGCAATCCTCAATTTTAAGCCCGTTATTAATCTTTTACAGAACACCACTTTTGAAGACTTAACCTGTGTAAGCTACAACCCTAAGTTGCAGCGGTTAAGCGCCAATATAAAAATACTGCAAAATTCAGGTTATGGCGGCGGCCCCTGTACGGATGGAAGTAAAGAGTATGTTCGGTTTTTTGTTAGCTACGATAATGGCGTCACCTGGGATGATGAAGGTGTGGTTGATTTTGATGCCCACGACCTTGGCCCAAATACGGGGCTCTGTTATGAGTTGGGTAAAACATTTACTCCAAAAAAGAAAAGCTGTTGTGATAAGCAGGCCGTACTTCCGCTCGTAAGGGCTATTCTTTCATGGAATACCATGCCCCCTGCAGGAGCCTGGTGGTGGTTGCCTATTTGGGGCAAACGCCTGGATGCTTATATACAAATTGCACCCTCCAAAAGCATTATCTGCTATTTCGACAAACTTTTTGAAAAAATTGATATCCAGCTGAATGCTGAACAATTTGCGTTTCTGGAGAATTCGGCGCCTGACTGCGAATTTACCGTTCCCGATCAGCCAATCATGTCGATTGCAGACCTAAAGAGAAGCTATGCCGGGAAGGTGGAAGATGCAAGAATAGGCCATCTGTTAGCCTACAGCGCTATAGCTGATCCGGCTATTGTAAGTGAAAACAAATTTGAATTATTTAAGAAATACAATCTCGATCTGAAAGCAATTCTTGCCTTTCTTAAACTTAAAAAGTTCAATGTTGGCTACGAGGAGGTAAAATGTGTAGGATTGAACCGGAATTTTAACCTGATTAATGCTTCGCTTCAAATAAAACGGCCAACAGGATACTCGGGCGGTTTATGCACAACAGGAAGTACAGAATACCTCGCCTATTATATGGACTTTGGCGCGGGCTGGGTGTATATGGGCACATCATCGGTGAATGTGCATGATATCCCCACCATTCCAAAAGAGGGGTTATGGTACAATGCCCCGCTGGCGGTAAATCTTACTCCTTACCAGAAAAAATGGTGCGAAACAGGGAAAGCCAAGATAAAGGTGATCCTTTCCTGGAATGTGGTGCCACCTATCAACCCTAATTGGGTAGCTCCATGGGGCGATTGGGAAGAATGTGTTGTAGAAATTAAACCATTACCCAAAGGTGTTCCCCAGGAGGAAATATATCCGTTCATAGAATTATTAGGCGGGATGCCGGTAGACCTGATCAGCAATGTTACCGGAAATGCAAGCGGGCTGCATACCTTAGGATTCACAGCAAACGATAGCCCGTTCGATGGCAATATTACCATCAGGGGCCGGTTGTTTAACCAAAACAATCATAACTTTAAGTACAGGTTGATGGTTACAGAACCCGGTACAGGCATACACCCGATTATGGACCAGGTAAAATTGAAGACAGATACATTTGGAACAATTTCACCTCAACTTACGTTAACGCCTTCCACACCTGATGGCTGGATAGATTACTTGGCCAATCCATTTACCAATACGGTAATTGTGGACGACATTTTTGGAAATTTCATACCCACGAAAAATGGCATACATACCATCAGCCTGGAATTTTGGGATACTACCGACAACGTGGTATACAATAGTAACACCGTGGCCTTTAATGTAGATAAAATTTACCCGGATGTTGACATTGTAATTACCAGCGGAACAGGTGATTGCGGCGATTTTGCACCAGGTGATTTGATTTCAGGAATTTATTCCATCACCGACTTGTATTGCCACTCCATGTCTATAAACATGACACCGGCAGCAGAAGCCGCAGGATCCATTATTTCAATAGATGGTGTGGTAACTTCGTCCTTATCTTTCGCCGGTGGCACATTAGCCGGAACCGGCCAATCGGGAACCTGGCAAATACAAACACCATCCACCATCAAACCATGTGGGTACAATGTATGGATACATGGATACGACAGGACAATTGTCAACAGCAGCGGATTTTTTCATTATAGCCCATTGGCAAAAGGGTTCTGCATCGGTTAAAGATGAAATAGGCAGTAAAAATAAATAGTATGGGATGGTTCTTATTTGTTTTAGTGGCATTGACGGTATGGAGAATAACCCATTTGCTGCATGCCGAAGACGGACCTTTTGATATCATTTATTTATTGAGAAAAAAAGCAGGAGCGGGTTTCTTCGGAAACCTGCTCGACTGCTTTTACTGCACGAGTATTTGGGTAGCATTGCCTTTTGGTATAGGAATGGGGAATATATGGTGGGAAAAGTTATTGTACTGGTGGGCTTTATCAGGAGCTGCCTGCCTGCTGGAACAAGCTACCACCGATACCAAAAAAAACATTACCGATTATAAAGAAGACTAAAAATCTATATAATGTGTAACTGCGGAAAAAAAAGAAGCCAGATTCAACCACAGGTGCAGGAAAGCACCGCCGGGCGTAGGTATGCCGGTCCAACCGAAGACTGGAAAAGTATGCTCTTTCAGTATACCGGTAAAACGGGCTTAACCGTTACCGGAAGCATAACAGGAAAATCGTACCGCTTCCATCAAACGGGTAATATTCAATCCGTTGATTATCGTGATGCCCCTGGCATGAGAACGGTACCCGTACTAAAAAAAGTGATCTGACATGATTTTTACTGGGGATCAATCCAGGCTTCGCTTTCTTTCAGGAGGTTAATTAATTCTTCAACAGCTATATCGCTGTTTACAGAACGCTTCACCACTTCCTTACCCCTGTATAAGGTAATTTTTCCGGGGCCGCTGCCCACATATCCAAAATCGGCGTCCGCCATTTCGCCCGGGCCATTTACGATACAGCCCATTATAGCTATTTTAACTCCCTTTAGATGATTAGTTACTGCCCGTATTTTAGCGGTGGTTTCCTGTAAATCAAATAAAGTTCTGCCGCATGATGGACAGGAAATATATTCGGTTTTTGAGATGCGGGTTCGGGTGGCCTGTAAAATGGAAAAGGCGGTGCTGTTAATAAATTGTTCCACGCTTTTATTGTTCACATAATTTCTGCCACTGGCATTCAGCTGCGCATAGCTGCCCGAATAGCTGGAAGGGCTCATTCCCAAACAAATGCCATCTCCAAAACCATCCAAAAACAAAGCGCCGGTTTCTGTAGCAAAATGAATAAGATGTTCATCCGGGGTTTGCCAATTGCTGTCGGTAATCAATACCACGGGATTAGCAATTTGCTTATCGAGTAATTCCACAAACATCCGCCGCACCGATTGCATGGCATTTTTGTTGGTGCTGCTCAGGCACAGTACAACGGTTTCGTCATTTTTAATTTTCCCGAGTTCATCGGTATCAAATGGATCGGCATCATTAAAACAATCCACCATCACAAAATTTAAAATAGCACTCCTGTTTTGAGAAGGTGCAGCGACATAATTCTCAAAAGAAAATATGGGGAAGTATTTTTCTTTGTCTGTGCAATGCAACCAGTTTTCGGCAGGCAATATTACCTGTAAGGTTCCGGGTAAAGCAAAAGGTAACGCTGCACCGTCAAGATAGATGTAGTCGGCAGCCATGTCGCCAATATTCCATTTATCCAAATCGGCATCATAAGCGTAACCCACACGCTGTAAAACTTCGGGAGCAATCGCACCCGTTTTGCTTAAATCGGCCACTACAATAGGAACATGGTGCCCGCCAATATTATTAATAGTAATAGTTTCCCTTCGTTGATATTGAAAGGGGGAATAGAGAGCGCCAAGTGGTAAGTGAGGAATGGTAAGTGAGGAATTGGGTTGCTCCTGCGTGGATGTTGTACTGGCTGTATATCTTTTTACAATATCACGGCACACGGGAATTTCAAATTCCGGGTCTTCTGTTAACGATACTCTTATGGTATCTCCAATGCCATCTTCCAGCAAACTGCCAATACCAATGGCCGATTTTATTCTGCCATCTTCGCCGTCGCCTGCTTCTGTTACCCCCAGGTGCAAGGGGTAATTCTCCTGAAACTCATCCGTCATTTGCCGCACCAGCAAGCGATAAGCCTGCACCATTACCTGGGGGTTACTCGATTTCATGCTGAGCACGATATTGTGATAATTTTCGTGGCGGGCAATGCGCAAAAACTCCATGGCGCTTTCCACCATGCCCATGGGAGTGTCGCCATAGCGGCTCATAATGCGGTCGCTGAGCGACCCGTGATTGGTACCGATGCGCATAGCCGTTCCATACTCTTTACAAATCTTTACCAGCGGCGTAAAACGTTGTGTTATTCTTTCAATTTCCGCATTATATGCACTGTCGGTATATTCAATGAATTCAAATTTCTTTTTGTCGATATAATTGCCGGGATTCACACGTACTTTTTCAACAATACGCGCTGCAATTTCTGCAGCATTAGGCGTAAAATGAATATCGGCAACCAATGGGGTAAAATATCCCCTACGGTGCAGTTCATTTTTTATATTCAATAAATTTTCTGCTTCCTTTTTACTGGGTGCGGTAATGCGTACGAGCTCTGCGCCGGCTTCAATACAACGAATGGATTGTTCTACCGTGGCCATGGTATCCATGGTATCCGTGGTGGTCATGGTTTGCACGCGTACAGGATGAAAATTACCGATCAGTAATTCTCCTATTTTTACTTCCCTGGTTTTTAAGCGTTTGTATTCAGTTAAGGATTCACAGTACCAATGCATAGTATAAGTATATAATAAAACTATTGGCAAAGGTAAACAAAGAAAAATGGTGTTTAATATTCCACCATATATTCGGCGGCTTCGGGCCGATTAAGCATATCGCTTAATGTGGTCAAGAAAGAAACTGTTTTTTTATCGTCCGACAAAATGGTTTGATTGCCTTTATATTCTTTTACCTTTTTGGGTAATACAATTACTGTTTTATAATTCATATCGCCCATCATCATGCTCATTTGCTGGATCATTTGCAGCGAAGAATCGTTCTGAATACCATTATTGAACAACTCTTTGTTGACTAGTGTATTGGATATTTTTCCGGGAACGGCGGCAAATGCAAAAGCCTCGCTACTGGGACTTAAAATGTTTTTATTGTTCTCCATATCCACCGGCTTATCTTCATCCAATCCACTTTCAGCGGGGGTTAACTTTTTTGATATGCCGAGTTTATCTATGGCTGCCATATAGGATGATTTCAGTTCAGGAAGTGTGCTGATATCTTTGAATGGAAAATAGAAACTCACTATAAACTCATTTGACTCTTCATCAATCCGCATCCTGACACTTCCTTCCCTGAACATTTCCTTTTCCTTAGCAGTTAGTGCAGTAGAAGTATCTACAAAGGATTTAAGATAAACGGTGGAATCTTTTTTTTCAGGCAATTCTGTTTCCTCTTTATTCTGCTGGTCCATTTCCTTCATGAGCTTTATCATTTTACTCATATCCAGCGTCATGGTATAAGTGCCACTGCTGTTTTTATTGATCACAATCTTTTCCTCCATATCCAAACAGGAAACAAGTCCTGTTAAAAAAAGCACTGAAACAAGGATGCATATTTTCTTTGTCATTTGGAGAAATTTAATGCTGTAAAGTTAGAATGCTATCTGATGACTACCCTCTATTTTTTTTTGTCCAAAATGCTCCATTTGCTTTCTTCAGCCGCAACCAGGTTGGTCAACTTGCCTAAACGCTCAATTTCCATTTCTATGGTGTCGCCAACTTTCAGCCATTGATCGGAGTAACCTGGGTTATTTAGCTTGCCGGTAAGATTCAGTTCCAGGAAGCATCCATTTCCTGATGCCCCACTGCCAATAAGGTCGCCGGGATGCAGATCGGTTCCATACGAGGCGCGTTCAATAATTTCCGCAAAGGTCCAGTCCATATCACCCAGGTTAGCTTCGCTTACCAATTGTCCGTTTATTTTGCATTGCATACGCAGGTTCCAACTTTTGCCGGTATGATTTTGTTTAGCCGGTATTTCAAATTGCTCCAATTCATCAAGCGTAACCAGTAGGGGCCCTATTGAAGTAAAAAAATCCCTGCCTTTCGCCTCCCCGAGATTCAAACACATTTCGTCTTTTTGCAATTGGCGGCCGCTTATTCCATTCATTATCATTAAACCAGCTATATAGCTATCTGCATTTTCTGCGGGGATATTTCGGCCATGCCTGCATATTACGATGGCTGCCTGCAGCTCAAAATCCAGTGCCGCCAGGTGATCCGGCATGCCGGTTATTTCTCCAGGCCCCTGCACACTGTGGTGGTTTGCAAAACCAAAAACAGGAAATTGTTCAAATTCCTCCGTTAAAGTTCTGCCGTTATTTTTTGAAACAGCTACCGCATGTTGCCTGAATGCACACGCGCTCCGGTAAGATGTGGGAAAAGGAACAGGAGCCAGTAACTGCACACTGTCTAAGGGTATGCCCCTGTTCTGCAAAAAGCTTCCTGCTCTCACACTGCTCTCTGCTTGCATCGCAATGGGCACGGCATCGTCCCAGTAATTCAAAAACATACCCATACTGCCGGGCAAATCGGGATGCAATTCATCAGTATTGTATAAATATCCGTCAATCATTACGGCGAGCTGATCATGTGAATCTTGTAAATAGGAAACTATTTGCACAACTATACATTTATACTGCAAGATAGTTGAATGTTGCTTAGTTTTTGGGCAGTGGATAATGCATAATAAAAATGAATAGGGGAGATCGCAGGAACGGGTCCAACCATCTCCCCCTATATCCCTTAACAAAAAGCGCTTAGGTTATTCCGTATATGATGAATGCTAAAAATCAAGTGTCCTTCCTTCACGATAGCCCTTTTTACAAACCTGTTCACTTCATCAAGATT
>DASUFG010000469.1:0-2580 GCA_036274715.1 Agriterribacter sp. | reverse complement strand
GCAGACAATGGTGACCTATCGGTTAACATTACGCGCAAGGGAGATAACATTCTGCAATGTATTATTGAAGACAACGGTGTGGGCCGCAAAAAAGCAAAAGAGCTAAAAAGTAAATCCACGTCTTCAAGAAAATCTTTGGGGCTTACATTGACTGAAAGCCGGCTGGTGTTACTAAGCCGGCAGGCTGGATTGGAAGGTTCGATATGTATTGAAGACGTAAAGGATGCAGACGGTAAGGCCGCCGGAACCAAAGTGATACTCAACATTCCTGTGGATGAAATATAAAAACAAATGATATGCTTAAATGTGTGCTGGTAGACGACGAAAAAAATGCGCTCGAGATGATGGAGTGGCTGTTAAAAACCTATTGTCCCCAGGCGAGCGTTGTAGCGATGTGCAATACGGCGGAAAAGGGCATTGAAGCCATTCACAAACATAATCCCGATGTAGTGTTCCTCGATATTGAGATGCCGAGGATGAACGGGTTTGATATGCTGGAACAGGTAAACAAATTGTCTTTTGAAGTAGTGTTCTGTACGGCTTATGACCAGTTTGCCATAAAAGCATTTAAATACGCGGCATTAAACTATTTATTAAAGCCGGTTGACCCAGATGACCTTAAAGCTACCATCAGCAGGGTAGAGGAAAAAAAAGCGATTCCTACAAAAGAACAGTTCGCACTTTTAATGCAACATATGAAGCAGCCCGCTAAAACTACTCCGCTTCGTATTGCATTAACCACGGGTGATGGTTTAATATTTGTGCCTACGGTCGATATTATTTATTGCAAGGCCGAAAGTAATTATACCAATGTGATACTTAGCGGGGGTAAAAAAATTATGGTTTCGCGGGTGTTGAAAGAAATGGACGAAGCATTGAGTGGTGCAGATTTTTACCGGGTTCACAGTTCATACCTGATCAACCTTAATCATGTAAAAAAATTTATAAGAGGCGAAGGCGGATATATTGTGATGGATAATGATGATAACGTAACGCTTTCCCGCAGCCGGCGGTCGGAGTTCCTGGAATTGTTTTCAAAATTCTGAATTCACAGGGAACTATCTTCCTTTCCTTATCTATACCCGGTTTGAGGTATTTTTCGCGAACAAAAAAATAATGGTTATTAACGTATTTTATCTTTGATCAACAGGATTTTGGAAGAACAGGATGTATAGCAGAAATCTATAGCTCATTTCGGGTGAATTACACTCCATATTCTACCGTTTACTAAAAAGGAATGAAGATGTTAGAAGTCCAAATAAGGGCTGGTTATATTTGTGAAGGTTTT
Source organism: Agriterribacter sp. (assembly GCA_036274715.1). GTDB lineage: Bacteria > Bacteroidota > Bacteroidia > Chitinophagales > Chitinophagaceae > Agriterribacter. Next base: position 1,292 of record DASUFG010000469.1, on the reverse strand, counting down.
TCATAGGATATTGGATTTTAAAAACGGGGGTGCATGTTTATGCCGCCCCCTTTTTTTAAGCCTTACTCTCATTATACCGTGCTGCCTTCACTTCTTACTTGCCTTTTACGTCAATTATTTTTTTAAGATCACTCTTTATTCCACTTCCTGTAATTTCCCAGGTAATACCCGGAACAGTTTGCAACGATCCACTTTTCCTGCCATAGTAAATACTAAATGGATGGAGGCCGGCTTTCAATAAAATACTGGATTGGGTGACTTTGTTTTTTTCATAATCAAAGTCGTTGTTGAATACAAGTGCATCGTGTATTTTCATAACAAATGGACCTTGTATTTGCGCATGAAATGTATAGGATCCGTTTACCGGCACATTCAGAAAGCCTTTGCAATACACAGCACCTTCATCACCCGTGTTAAGTGGTGTTAACTCAAGGCTTTCAGAAACCCCGGTTTTAGAAACAGTTACACTTCCTGCAACCGGCAGCCACGGAAAATTGCCCTTGTAATATTGCCATTCAACAGGCCCTTTATTCTTTTTATAGCCGCTTTCAACGGATGAAATAAGCTCATGATCATAAGGTCTTGGTGCCGATGTGTCGGGGTGGCGCATGGCGACTACTGTTTGTTTCAGCAATGCCTGTTTGGCGGCCAAATTATATTTTAAAGCAAGGTTGTTTTTTTGCCGGGGATCCTGCATTACATCGTATATCTCAAAGTCATCATCAGCCGACTTAATATCATACCGAACCGCGACGGTATCTCCAATCCGGAGCATCTGCATCTGGTTACGGGCCCGGTTGCGGTGGGCTTCGGCAAAATCGGCATAGCCCGGTGTTTTTCCACCCACAAAATATTCTACGTATACCGTTCTGTCGACATCACTGGTTGTTTGCCCGGTTAATAGCGGTAACAGCGTTTGTCCGTCACTGAAGGCAGGGGCGGGTTGCCCCGCTGCGTTGGCAAATGTGGGCAACCAATCATAAAAGGCAGAAGGTGCCTTTTTTTTCGATGAGGATTTTATGTGCGAAAGCCAAACCACGATCGTGGGTACCCGCACACCACCCTCCCACACATCTCTTTTAATACCATCAAAAGGGCCAAAACTGTTAAAAAAGTCGGCTTCGTTCGACACGTATTCTTTGGGAAGATAGGATTCCTGTGAAGGTCCATTGTCGGAAGTAAAGACAACCATTGTATTTTTATCAATACCAAGGTCGCTTAATAATTGCATTAAGTCGCCTACCTGGTCGTCAATACGACGTATTGCCGTAGCATATCTTTTATAAGTCTCC
>DASUFG010000468.1:0-6471 GCA_036274715.1 Agriterribacter sp. | reverse complement strand
TGTTGATGAAGCCAGGCAAATCATTACTACGGCAACGCCATTGCCTGCCAGGGATGAAGATTCGCATGATGTGTTGGGAACTTATCGGATAGTTTCCAATCGAATCGAAATGTCTGTTTTACCCAATTCTCCCGATCACCTGTTAAAATTGTTACTGGAAAGGCATGCCATACTGCTAAGTGCAAGAAAAACAAAAAATCCCGGTGAGTTCAAGGATAAAAATAACCGGGCTGGCAGTACTGAGTTTGTGGATATGGAACTGGTGCCTGGCACACTTAAAAAAGGGTTTGATTGGTATAGCCTGCTGCAACATCCTTTTGCAAAAGCGGCGTATATGATGTTTATGATAAGTGAAGTGCATCCCTTCCTGGATGGAAATGGAAGAATGGCACGGGTAATGATGAGTGCAGAGCTAAGTTCAAAAGGCTTGTCGAAGATTATTATACCAACAGTGTACCGCGAAGATTATATGGGTGCACTGAAAAAGCTGACTAAGCAGAGGGATGCCGACGCATACATACGAATGATGCTTCGTGCCTGGGAATTTAGCAGCCATGTACATCATGAAAGTCTCGATGCTATGGAAAAATACCTGGTAGCCTGTAATGCTTTTCTGGCTTACAAAGAAGGTTATTTAAAAATAGTCCCTGATCATTCACAAATCAACAAAGGCAGAGAATAAGGTGTGTACCCAAAGCTGATTTTGATAAAAAAAATATTGTTCGTTAAACCAAACCATATTATGACAGAAGGTTAGAGCAATTTTTCTCTCAATACTCCTTTCCACCTCACAGGTCCTTTTTTCAGAACAGGTAATCATGAACCAACCCGCTAAAATTAGTGTGCTCCTTTCTCTTCCAACGTCTCCTGCTTGGCTACGTAGCGCTGGTGATGTTGCGCAGCCATCGGCCGTTTTTATTGTACACCCTTGCCAACATGACTAATCATCTCAAGAGGGGATTTAAAGCATTAGTGATCGGCAAAAAACGCCGCAGCCTTTTTAATCGAAAAATTGTGCGTAACAATAATTGCTGTCCCGGTACTTAAACCGCGATAATGGTTTAATTTTCGCTGATGATACGAATTTTTTTAATGTTTGTTTTTGCGCTTTCCATCCTTTCAAAAATCTATGCTCAACAGCCCCGGTTGCTTACCAATGATGGTGCCTGGTGTTGGTTCAGTGATCCGCGGGCCATTTACAGCAGTGCAAAAAAGGCAACCATTATTACAGGTTGGATCAATAAGAGCGGCGACGTGTATGCGGCCTCCCTGGAACCCGGCACAGGAAAAATCACTCAGAAAAAGCTGTATACTCAATTAGAAATTGACGACCATGATAACCCTGCCTTTGTAGAACTGGAAGATGGAAATATTGTAGCGCAGTACACCTGGCACGGCGGTGGTGTAAACGGTATGGGTGTGATCCAGCATATTACCGATCAACCCCGCGATGTGCAAAGTTTTTCTGATTCATTGGTTTTTAAGCCTTATTCGGAAACGCTGCTGAAAAAATTTGAAAGAGAAACCTACACTTATGCAAATCCGTTACGATTGCAATCAGAGAATAATAAAATATACAGCTTCGGCAGATGGATTGGTTTCAAACCCAATTTTATCACATCAACAGATCATGGTAAAACATGGTCGGAACCGAAGGTGATTGTTACTTCCAAAAATCTGGATACCAATAATCGCCCCTATGTGAAATATTATTCGGATGGAAAATCACGGATTCACCTGTTGTTTACCGACGGTCATCCCAATAGCGAACCATTGAATTCCGTGTATTACTGTTATTACGAAAGCGATGCCTTCTGGCGTGCAGACGGTACAAAAATCTGTAACATTGCCAACCTGCCCTTCCACCCCGAAGATGCTTCGGTGGTATATCAGGCAACGCAGCAAACAGGCAAGGCCTGGATATTTGATATAGTTATCGACAAAAAAGGCCGACCGGTTGTGGCTTATACACGGTATCCTACTAATCGCGAGCACCTGTATCATTATGCGGTATACGACGCAGGTAAATGGGTGGACCATTTGCTCATTAATTCAGGCGCCTGGTTTCCCCAGGATGTGGCAGGAGAAAAGCAGCGGGAAGAAAACTACTCGGGTGGCATCACAATCGATCCCTTGCATCCGGAAACCGTTTATTTCTCCCACCAGGTAAACGGCATATTTGAGATTTCAAAAGCTACCACCAAAAACTTAGGCGAAAGCTGGGAGATGAGTGCTGTTACCCGCAATTCCCAACTCAATAATGTGCGACCCGTTATACCCCGTTACAAAAAGAAAGGCGATCCCACGGTATTGTTGTGGATGCAGTTTAGAAAATACACGCATTATACCGCATACGATTCGGATATTGTATACCAGGTTATAAAATAGGAGCGCATTATAGGAGTTGCATCACGCGGCGTTTTGCCAACGCTCGTGGCTCGTGAGAAACGTTGCTGGGAAGGATCCCGGAGGCAAAAAAATAACCTGGAGTAAATCCAGGCTATTTCGTTTCATTTATAGCCTCTACCCTAATGTAAATGGATTACCTGTCGCAATCTGCCGTCCACACCGCCTGGTCTTTGGTATAGGCGATGGATAGTTTACTGGCCGTGATTCGAATAAATTTCGAAGCGTCATCATCAACGGAAATTACGGTATTATCTCCGTCTTTTTTAAACTGAACTCCTTTTAAATCCGGGATATCATTGGAGAAAACAAAGTTGTAATTGTTACCCACTTTTACTACGGTAACCTTTCCGTTGTCTGTCGATTTGGTTTCACCTGGTGTCAGGTAGCTTATGGTACCGTTATACGTACCAACAAACAAATCGTTGTCGGCCGGGGCATCATCCTTACTGCAGGAAAGAAAAACAAAACTGGCAATCAATAAGACACTTAAGAATTTGACATAATTTTTCATATTGTATGTATTTGTAAGCTATGGTTTCAAATCCTGTTCCAATAACCATCCATTAACAAAACTTTAGAGTTGTGCATGCAAAATCGTTTGCGCAACAACGTAAGAAGCACATTGAAAGTCCCTTCGTATATAACCAATTTGATTGGCATACCCGGTTGAAGAAGAGTAGCATTGCAGGCTAACGATCCATATTTACATAGAAGTAAAAGATGCCTGCAGTTCTTTGAAAAATTCAGGGTCAGAAAATAACCTTTACCTCATTTGATGTGGACTTCTATCCTCATATTGTGGAGTTCAAGACCACTCTTGCAACCAGCATCTCCTGCTTAGCGTTGTCTGACGCCAGGGACCTTGCGTTGTACCACACCAACACAACTTATATCTCGAGTCATATATACTACGCAACTTTCTGTCAACGCCCTTGCCTCGTGAGAAAGGTTGCCAGGCAGGGAGGGCTCATCCTGCAATAATTTTCGGCTTACGTTACCACAATTTGATCACTATAAATAGAAATCGGTTGTCCCGCCCGGATATGCCAGTCAGGTGTTTTTAACAGGCTTTCTGCATGCACTTTGATGTAGCGTGCAGCACCAGTGAGATTTGTTTTAAATGAATGGATTGAAATTTTACTGATGCCGGGATTTTCTGCCGGGTTGGGGTTATAAGGGTTGTCGACCCGGATAGGGTTACCAAATTGTTCTCCATCTACCGACATGGCATAAGTGACGTATTTCGGCAATGCCATTAAATGCCAGTCTGGTTGCGCTTGTGGATTAAGAAAATCCATATTCACAGCACCCACCGGCATCACCTCGCCCAGATCAAGTACAAAATCCATGTGATTGCCCGTATAATAAATCCAGTTGGGGTCCGGGGACTGCCAGGATTCGTAGGATGCGAAAATGCCGTCGGTAAGGCCTTCCACACCCTTAGACTTAGCGCCTGGTTGGGTGCCAGGGATGATTCTTTTTTTAAATGATTTAACGTCAACCGTTTCCTCCATATTGGTGAAAATGCGGTGGTACGCTGCCCGGAAATGTTCCGGGCTGCCACTTCTTTCCCTTACCAGTTTTACTTTTTCACGGGTGCAGCCGTCTGCAAATTGATTGACAAGCGCAATCATTTCCGGTTTACCTGTTGGGATACCATCGGCATTGTGCTGGTACAAACTTCGTGGCGTGTCAATCTCCGTTCTGCCAATTTGTATCGCGGCATACATAATGGGTAAACGCGCTACCTGTACACGTCTTAACAACTCCGGATCATTACGTACCGCTTCTTCAGCACGATCAAACTGCTGCTTGTATTGCTCCATCATCTCCGACGATAAATACGCGTCTTTTGCATCAACAGGGTCGCCAAAAATATTCAGCTGCATGCCGCTTTTGACCAATGATTGCTGCATGCTGTCTATGTACTGGCGGATGTGTGGACCAGCAGCACCGTAATACTTGTTAAGAAACTCGTCAATGATCATATTTTCATCGGCATCCGGGTTCCACATGAGCTTGCTGATCATGTACCCGCGCAATAATGCCATTTCAGCCGCAGGTTCGTTATTTGCCTGCATAAACAAGGCGTTCACATGGTTGTCGGTGTAGAACTTTATATTTGGCTTTAAGGTGAAGAGGTTTGGAAAGGGGGAAAAGAAATTGGTAAACTGAATGTTATAATCCCAGATCAGTATATCCTTTGTTAAGGCGCCCCAATCTTTCAGGTCTTTTGAGAATGCCGGATCAGTGTCATACACCGGGGCTTGTCGCCTGCTCTCGATATTACAAAGCATGATATTCACATTGGGTTCAATGTTGATATGCTGAGGTGCCTTACGGGTGTACCAATAGGCCAGCGTTGAAATAATTTTACCAGGAATAGCCCTGGCTATTTTATTCGTAAAATAAATGACAGAACCGCTGGGTACGTTCCCGTATTGCTCATTGAGTGCTTTACAATTATCGCACTGGCAATACTGATCGTTGTCGTTCTGACTAACGGACCAATACGTGGCAGCAGGGTTTTCTTCGATCTTCTTTTTCAGGTGGGCTATCAGTACATCGGCAACTTCGGGGTTGGATAAGCACAATTGGGTTGCCGGCTGGCGAACACCTTTTACCAGGGAATAATACTCCGGGTGACTTTGCGCATATTGCCGGGGAGGCACCAGCGTAGCGAAAGTATGGACAAACAGCCCCCAATCGCTCCTGGATGAGAGTTTATTCCAATCAGCATATTCCCGGTCGCCCATCTGGCCGTAAGAGGTAGTGCGGTAGACGATTAACGGGTTAAATAGCTTATCTTTTTTCCTCAATGCAATGTCTTTTGGTTTGGGAACGTACAGGCAACCCGGTGCCAGTTTCCGGAAGCCTAATTCTTCAAGCAAATCGTAAACTCCATATAAAATGCCCTTTTTATTGCCGCCCGCTATAATAAGATTGTTACCGACAGACTTGCAGATATAACCATCGCCATGCATACTGGTAAAATCAACGTTCTGTTTTTTTGCGTACGCCGTTTTTCCAATATAGATTGCCTTTTTATCCTTGAAGCCACTTTCTATCACAACAGCCATATTTGAACCGCTTATTGCAGATAGATGTTGCTGGAGTTCTTGTGCAGCCTGCTGCTCCAGTGCGTCGGGTGAAGAAGGTACGACAATCTGGTATCCTGATATGTTCGCGCCAAAGGCATTATTAAAGTATTGCTCATCTCCAAAATGTGCACGCACAAAACCAGGCAGGAATGCCATTCCTGCTCCTAAAAATCCTGATTGCCGTAAAAACTCGAGTCTTGTAACGCCGTTGTTTTTCCGAATGCTACGCATTGCTTTAATTTATGTGGTACGATTGCCGGTTGACTACCATAAAGGTAAAAAGCCAGGTGGAAAAAAGGTCATCCACTGCAGCCCTTAAAAAATAGGGATACCGCTTAAAGGGAATCAATCGACGGTAGATCCCCATGCCCTTTGTGTGTTATAGTCATGTATACAAAATTTAAAGGATGAAAAATGCTTAATCATTCTGTAATCAAATACTTATGTCTTATTATTTTTATCTTTAATAATCCGTGAACTTCCAGGGATCAATAATACATACACGCTCAGCAACCAAACATGGATTCATTTTATTTTATTATAGCCCTTATAACTGCCGGCATCGCACTTGCCATGGGCCTGGTAAGCATATTTATTGGACTTCACAGAGATGGAGATAAGGTGGACGTTATTTTTGGAATAATGAGCCTGTGTGTGTTTGCTTTCTTTTTAAGCCCCCCCATTGGTTTCATATTAATTGACAAAGCACCTTACACAACAGAGATACTGATAAAGCGGGTATTCAATTATTCTTTCACAGCATTATTCCCGTGGTTTATTGCATTGTATACCGGCCATAAAAAAAGAATAATTCCCTGGGTACTGACAGCACTTGCAAGTATCTGTTATCTTGTGATGTTCTATACATCCATCGATAGCCCTAAACCTTTATGGGTAACGTTTGCATTAGTTGCACTGGGGTCAAGTATCGTTTATGGTTTTTATGCCGGTTACAGGCAAT
>DASUFG010000467.1:0-9040 GCA_036274715.1 Agriterribacter sp. | reverse complement strand
GCCGGGGAAAAATTAAAGCCGGTATTGGCAGTAAGTATTAAAGGGGAGGAAAATAAAAATTCACCGTATTTGATTTTACCCGCGCCAAGTGATATCGCCTGGAAGGTCCCTGCGTTTGAAACAGCACCGATAATAGGCGTTAAAGTGGTTAAGAGATTTAAGAGAGCGGGGGTGCCCACTAAAGCCGTAGCCCCGGAAATTTGAGCCAGGCTTTGTTCTGGTTGCTGAACGATAGCGCTAAGTGCACTGTCGGCCCGGAACGCGGGCAATTCAACTTCGTTACAGTTGGAGTTGAATTTCCAGTCTTTTATAGTAACATACAACTTTGTTTTATCCTTGTTATCTGTATTCCGGTCTTCTGAAATGAACACGCGTTTTACTGATTCGCTGCATTTATCGCAACCCGAAACAATATACATGCTCACCTGCTTGTCCTGCAACGTTGAAAATGGCACACCGGTATTACATTCAAAATAACCAGGAGGAGTTGATCCGGTGAGTGTTGATTTTGATGGAACAAAAGCAGGTACAACTACAATGTTTTCAGCACCTCTCGTGGAGTTGGCACTTTGGTTCAGGCATCGCACCCGCCCTTTTATTACCAGGCTTTGACTAAAGGATGCATCATACAGGATTAATAACAAAGCAGGAATTAAGATCATTTTTTTCATAACTGTAGGTTTTAGTCTGCAAGGGGTTTATTCAGCAGTATTTCATAATCGTTCCCGTTATTACGTGTTCACTGTTATTCTAAAAACCAGCAAATGCACGTGCTGTTACCGGCAAATGCGCGAATGGAACAGGGCAGTATCATTATAGGCACTTCACATACGAACAGCGTTGGCACCAATTTGAACAGGGTGCAGATCAAACAGTCATCAGGGGGAAACCGGGTTCAGAACAAAGTCCAGGCTCATTTCCCTTCCGGAAATTTTTACAGCAGTGGTTTTGTCCTCAAAATTTTTGTGCGATGTGGTGAGGGTAATTTCAACGCCCTTCTTATAATTCTCCAGTTCCAGGTTATAGGTCCCATCGGTAATAGACTTAGTATAAAACCTGCTGCCATCTACGCTTATTTCTGCATCGGTAATCGGGATCTCTGCCGCAGTTTTAACCCTCCCTGTAATATGAATAATAAATATTTCAGGCTCCTTTGGTAGGTAAAAGGCACCCACCAAAAATAATAGAAGTCCGAGCACAGGGCCGGCAAATTTGAGCCTGGTTCCGGGCCTTATGCCATTCAATGCTGTGTATGCGTGAATGGCTCCTGTCGCCAGCGCACCGGCCGACGCTCCTAGAACGGCCAGTATAAAATAAAAAGCGCCGGACTCTATTTTTTCAGGTAGAAGCTGTTGGTAATAATACCAACTGCCCACCAAAGCAATTAAACCTGTTAAGGCTGCGGCAATCCATTTTAAAACCGCGGAACTATACAGTGATTTCGGCTGCGTATTGTAGGTATACTCACTTTTGTTATCCGCTAACGTGCCATTGAGGGTTGGTTGTTTCTCCCCGTTAATGATGAATGAAACGGCATTGAATAAAACCTCCAGTTCAGGGTAATCCATTGCGCCATTCCAGTCTATTAATCTTGCCGCTTCAATTCGCCGGAACGCCAGTGGAATTTTCACATCTTCCAGCAGCAACGGTGCGAGTATTTCGCGCTGGGCGGCCTCACTCGCTTCATTCTTCACCCATTCCGAAGCAACTGATCGTTTCGTCCATATTACAATCACACATTTTGCATTATTTAATTCCTCTTCTATCACGTTGTCGTACCGCTTGCCCACCGGTATTTGCCTGTCCCACCAAACAGTCCATCCCTTTTGCTCCAGTATTACAGCAATGGCTTTTACTCTTGTTTTGTCCTCACTTGAATAGCTTATGAATATATCGGCCATAATGATCAAGGTTTATGCTTAACACAACTCTATGCAGGCTCGTAAACTGGAAAAAAAAGAGATCAAATGGGAGCCGGATCACCGGGAAGAAGATCACGAGGAATATCGGAATAATTTTTTTAGGTACAGGAATTATTTCCAGCGCTTAATGGGTACTGTAAGATACAATATTATCCGGCAACCTCCTACACAGTCAACTGCCGGAATCGGTTGTGGAAATATTATGTGAATATCTGGTCGATGCTGTTCTTGAGTTTTAATACATCTCCTTCCGTACAATCTATATAGCTGTAAATAGCAAACATCGGTGGCATATCTGCATCGGTAATAAAATTAATGGTTTTAATGATGCTTTTTTTTGTGCGCAATTCCATCACACGCGCACATTGGAATTCGTCCCAGCAAACATCCGATTTGCTGTATTCCGGTGTTAAAATGCAGAGCACCGATTTCGAATGTTGTATGGCATCTGAAATTTTCCTGATCCACAAGCCACCGGCTGGAATGCTGGTTCTGTCGTAAAAAATACTGAGCTTGTTTAGTTTTTGCTGAATCGCTTCTACAAACTGTTGTACCTCGTTTGTTTGCTTGTGTGAATAACTGATAAAAAGATCATACATCTCTTTTGACGGTGCAGGCATTTCAGGAATTTCAGAGGGCCCGGTTCCGTGTTGGAATGATTCTGTTTGTCCGTCTCTCGCACGTCCAGGAATTGCGTCAACGGATCCGGGGTTGAATGATGGAGGAGCGGGGGCTATTATAGTTTTTGGTGGGTGCTGGATCGCCTCCACAGATGCTTTCACACTTTCAAATATGGGCAACCCTTTTTCTGCCTGCTCCTGCCGGTACAATACCAATTTTATGCTTTTCAGGGGCAACCCGTTCTGCAACCAGAAAATGGCGTTGTCCAGTAATGCCGGTAACATTTTTTCCATCGGCACCCTTTGATAACCGGTTGCCAAAACCGGCATGGCAATTTCGTCATTCTCTTCGTCAAAGGCGAAAGTGTTGATGCACCTGAAAATATTCCCCACGATCGTTTGGGGTTCTGTTGAATGATATTGCGGTTCGAAGCATAGAATTCTTTTAAAATTGAATTTGTTTTTTTGCGCCGCAGGGAGGGGAGCCGACAACCAGCAGCCCAACTGGGCGATCAAATCAATCTCTTTTTTTTCGGATAAGGCCTGAACGGAAAGTCCCTGGTTTTGTAAAGCAAGAAACAGCGATCCCTGTAATGCCAAATAGTCGTTGGGAAAAGCCGATACTACCAGGATGTCCACTGCATGTTCTTTGGGGATGGCCGAAAGGTCGCCGATCAGCAATTGAATCACGGCCTGCTTGCCTTCGTTTTGGGGTATTGTTATTTCAGAGAGCAATTGCATCGATCCATCATTTACGGCAATATTGTAAAGTAATATCTACCCTGTTTTCTGTTTTCCATTGTTGTAAATTTTCAGCCAGGTGTTTGGCCGATTGAGCCAGGTTGTTTTTGTCGTAGGCATAATAATGGGCGCCCTGTATATCTGCGGGGAGGTTTTGTTCCACACTTTTTTCGTACAATAAAAACACATCCCGTCCTATAGTATCGGCAATTCCCAATTCATAAAAAACATTGGCGTTGGGTACTGAAATATCGGCGATTACCAAACCTGTGGTTTGTATCTGCTTTACAATATTTTCCGACAATTTTCCAACCCTTGGAATCAAATCTCCCCTTACACATTCTATTGCCGATGCTTCCAGCGCTGGTTTGATCAAATCAGAAAATACAGTATCCGACCACGGCTGCGAAAAAGGCATCACCACAAAGCAGGAAGGTACGTCAACAAAAATTTCTTTCATGTCTGCCGGACCCATAGTTACCAGAAACTTGTTCAGCATCCGGTGTACGACCGGATGAAGCGTATAATTGGCATTATTGTCCCGGTCCACTATCCCATCCAGGTGCAAATATTGAATAGTATCCGGAAAGCAATCTATGCCCCTGTCTATTAATTCCGATTCGTTTAATACGCCCTTTTTACTGGTGTTGAGTACATGAAGCATTTTCCATTGATCACGGTACGACATATATATTCATTTACGAGGATAATTTTTCAATGCAGTATTTGACCCAGCCCATTTTTTCTTCACCCTCTCTAACACTGGCCTTATCGTAAATCTTTTGCAGGTTTTCAGCGGTAGTCTTTTTTTCCCATGAAGCGGGGTTGCATATCAGTGCTGTGCCCAGATATTGCTTTGCGCTGCTCTCATTCATTTCGAGCACGGCAAGTTCGAGTGCGGTGGCCTGAACCCAGTAATTATTCTTCCGGATATTTTGTTGTCGTTCCACCGCGTATTTTACCAGGGGCAGATATCTTTTGAACCTATAATCATCGGGGTTTTCAAAATACAACAGGGTAAGTGCATTGATGCCCGGGTAAAAATCCCTCGGGTCGGCATCAAATCCAGCAAGATAATTTTCGATGGATTTTTTTCTGTATTCCGACGAAAGTAATTCATCGGACTGGTTATCGTCCATAAATCCTTTGTATACAGCGCCCAATAGCCCGTTTGTTTCGGGGTCGGTTCCGTATTGCTCAATAATATTGACCAATATTTGCTCTGCCTCCTCCCTTTGCTTCGTTTTATTAAAGGCAAGGGCCAATTGCTGTTCCAGGAAAACGTCCCCCTTTCTTTCGTCTTGCACAAGAGGCTGAAGCATGCGCACCACTTCAATAAATGCACCCGTTGTTTTATATGCATCCATCAATGCATATACAAGATCATAGTTATATTTTAAGTTACTGCCCTCGGCTAGTTCTATATTTTTGAGCTGGCCGGCGATACTGGTTTTACCGGTCTCAATCTGTAATCGACGGGCTTCTTCAAGGCCTTCTTTCTTGCTCTCTTTGTCGAGGGTTTTCCATTCGTTTACCAATGAACGCAGTTGCTGTTTGGTAAGGTTGGTTTGATTGATCAATTCTTTGAAGCTATCGGCATTGGCCTTTAATACATTTAACTTCGGGAAAATATACCCGGGTATCATTTCGCTGATGGGGCTGTCATCCTGGGCTTCCAGGGCGTCGAGATTTGCGCGTACAATGTTTGACAGGTCTGTGATCTTCTGTTTGCAATCTTTTACTTCCCCATTTTCATAACTATATGGAAAGGCACGAAGGGGTGCTACGTCAAAAGGTAATTTTGTATTGACTTCAAATATACTAACAGTAGTAAAAGGTTTGGCAGCATGACGGATGCCCAGTTCGTAAAACACATTGGCATTGGCAAAACTAAGATCCGCAATGGCAAATTCGCAGTACAGCAACCGTTCATACATCGGCTTATGAATAAGCCCACCCCCTTTTTCTTCATCGGCACGGATAGGTTTCAGTCCTGCCATTTCAATAGCCTTCTTAATAAAGGAGCTGTATACTATATTAAAGTCTACTTCTTTTTTGTTGCCATCCGTTTTTATACCGAAAGGCATCAACACGAAGCATAAGCTGGGCATAGGTTATATTTTGAAGTTATCCGGGAAATGTTCTTTTTTTACATCATTCATGGCTGCCTTTATGCCGATGTCATACAATTCAAACCTGCTGTCGGCATTACTCATTTCAGTTAGTCCGTCAATCTGGCTTTGCGTATATTCCTTTTTCATCAGGGGTTTTAAAGTGTCATTATCTATCCAGAGGTTGTAGCGTAAATAAGAGGTCATACCACCACCCGTTTTAACGCCAAGGATGCAATCATTTTCCAGTTTTCCTATTTCGCCGTCAATTTCCCAGGCGGTGGGTGAATTACTCAGCCATTGCATAATGAGTTGGTTATGCCAGCTGGCATCCTGCATAAACATGTCGGGCAGTTGTTGCGCCCATTTTAAGAGGTTGTTCTTTTTAACGTCGGCAGGAATTTTTCTCCATTTGCTCATGCCGGTGCCCACCGAAACGATTAATAATTTGTCGGCACCGTATTTCCATTTGAATGGGAAACCTTGCAAAGTAGCAACCATCAGCAATTGCAAGGCGGGATTGTTAGCCATACTTACGCCGCCATCTATAAAAGCGGATTCATGGAGGCCGCCGCCTACATCTATGATCTGGGGCAGGAAATAGGTGGGTGCGGCGGCGCTTGCCCTTACTGCTTTCCAAAGCAGTATATCTTTATTCATGCCGTCTGCGCTATTGAAATATTTCCCGCCGGGATGGTTGATTAAAGGCCATATGCTGTTGGTGTCGGCGCGTTTAGTAACGATGCATAAGCCGGTTTTTATTTTATCACTTTCAAGCGTGATGTCACCAAATATTTTGATTAACTCGTCTTCCAGCGGCTTCGATTTATAAGCGGCTTTAATCAAATCATCTATTTCAAATATTTTCCACCATTTATATTTTTTTCCGAAAATTTTATCACCGAGGTCCATGTACATGTTTTTAATGTCCTGCACTTTCATGCCAATGGCGAGACAGGCGGCAATAATGGATCCGGTGCTGGTACCGCCAATCAGATCGAAATAATCGCAGAGCCGGAAGTTTTTATCACTTCCATGCTGTATCCGTAAAATATCTTCAATCCTTTGCAGGTAGCCCAGCGTTAGAGCGCCGCGAATGCCGCCGCCATCAAGCGCCAGAATCCGTTTAGGTGAAGTCTTGTTTGAAAGATGTTCCTGGAGTGTCATGTTGTTGAGGTTTGTGTCGGTTAATGAGAAGGTGGTGTTGCCCGCAGGTTGCGGTGTTAAAATAATCATTAATTAATTCATTTACAATCCCCTAAAAAGGTTATCGCTTTATATATCCGTGCATTATTCAAAAAGTTACTGCTTGTTTGATGCTTTATGGTCCAGGAAAATGCAGGTTTAGACCAGCGCAGCTTTGTTTAATGACATGGGCGATTTATGGACTTTCCAATAGCATGGCGGCAATAAATTGATTGATTTATATAGGAAACAGCGTGGTTATGCGGTAGGAAGAAGGCAAGGATGGGGCAATAACAAGGCTTTAACAATTGCTTCGTTTTTTTTAACACACTTAAGCATAATTCTATAGGACCTTCATTCTCTGTCTTAAAGGAACGAGACAGTTTTCTTTTTATCATAAGCATTTTGTTTTACAAAAGCTCCTGTTTCAACAGGAGTTTTTTTGTGATCTGCTTCCCCATTTCCCACCCGATTCTTCAATTGCTACTGGCCGCTTTTCATTATTTTTATCGCCTGGTGACTATTGAATTCGTTCATAACCAAAGGACTTTTCTGCCGGAGATGGAAGCCTACTCTCATTTTTTGGACCTGCCGAGGAATATGGAGGATCATTTTTTACCTGGAAGAAAACTTAAACGACTTGATGTGGGAGAACACCTCGCAGGTTTCATTACGCTGCGCCCAATTTACAGGTGTGTACCGCTGAAAACCAAATTGAAAAATCGGGTATAATATCATTTCTTCAAAGAAATTCCAGAAATTTCTTTCCCGTAATGCCAAATATTTTCCGGGTCTTTTAACGCTATTGAAGTATTTTTTTATACAACTCCAGTTGTCCCGTCCATATCTTTTGATTGACAAAATTTTCACTTACAAACTTTCTCCCGTTTTGTGCGTACTGCTGCCTGAGTGCCCTGTTGTCTATCAGTTTTCTCAGCACTGAAGCAAGTGCTTTCGGATTGCCTTTTTCAAAAAGCTCACCATTGATTCCGGGATTTAAGGCATCTCTGCAACCGGGGATATCCGAAGCCACCACCGCTACTTCCATTGCCGCCGCTTCAATCAACACATTGGGAAAGCCTTCGCGTAAAGAAGGCAGGATGACGATATCCAGGATGCCGTATACAGGTGTTACATCATGCAGCTTTCCGGTATACATCACGTTTTCATCGTGGTACAGTTGGAAAAGTAAATGGCGTGAAAATGGGTTTTCCTCAACAAGTGGACCAGCAATTACCAATCGCAATGAGGGATATTCTTTAACCAATACATTAAATGCATCGAAAAGAATTTCAATTCCCTTGTCCTTTGATAACCGGCCCACAAAACCAATCACGATATTGTCGTCTTTCAGTCCCAACTCGTTTTTTAATTGTGCCGCGCTATCTGCCGTAGTACTATTGCGCGAAAAAGAAAGAAGATCAATCCCGTTGCAACTCCCGTTTCCAATAACGAGCCCCTTGCCCGGTGCTAAAATTTTTCTGTTCTCTGCATGCGTTTTCAGCGTGGGGCTAACTACAATTACCGTCTTTGCTATGCGGCATGATATTTTTTCAGTTGCGGTAATCAACCTGCGTACCAGGCCATGTTTGGTATCCGACAATAACCCATGCAGGGTGAACAACCTGTTTTTATTGCCGGTAATCCACGAAGCCAGCATAATTAAAAATCCCGATTTGGGGTTGCCCGCATTGATAATATCCGGCTGTTCAGACCTGATGATACGCACAATACGGAAAAGCTGGAAAAGATCGTTGAACGGAGAGATTTTTTTGGTAAAATCCAGGGTAAACAGCCGGGCGTTTTCCCGCTTGGCCAACATGCTGATCTCCTCTCCCGGTCCGCTGATAATAATTACCTCAAACCCGTTTTTTACTAAAAACGCAACCTGCCCCTTCAGAAAATTAGCACAAAAAGAACTCGAAACCCCTAATAAAATTTTCGGCATAATAACTTATATCACTTAAAAGTAAGTGTTCATGATAAAAGCGTAAAAATTTATTCAATGCAGGCACAATAGATTATTTTAGCGCTCCATCTTTACAACCACAATCAGCCTTGCATATCATTCTTTATATCGCCGTAGGTACAGTATATATTGTTGGCTTCAGTTTCCTGTTCCTGTGGCTGAACCGCAATACGGGAAAGCCCGTAGCAGGTAATTGGTTAGTTGTCGCATTTGTGGCAAAGGTAATTGCAGGCTTCGCCTATGGGTATGTGTATGCAAATTATTTCCCGGTAAGCGATAGCTGGGTTTATTTTGAAGAATCACTAAAAGAATATCATGTCTTGCTAAACAGCCCAACCGATTTTTTTTCCACCGGTTTACAGTTTAATGATCCGGCTAATCTTTTTTCAACCGCCGACAATGCCGCATGGAGCAATGCAGGCGAGAATATATTAATTAAGCTGCTGGCTATTTTTAACCTGG
Source organism: Agriterribacter sp. (assembly GCA_036274715.1). Taxonomy (GTDB): domain Bacteria; phylum Bacteroidota; class Bacteroidia; order Chitinophagales; family Chitinophagaceae; genus Agriterribacter. The sequence continues at coordinate 30 of DASUFG010000467.1, read as the reverse complement.
TAAGCGGGAGTAACTATTATATAGATGTAA
>DASUFG010000466.1:0-8837 GCA_036274715.1 Agriterribacter sp. | reverse complement strand
ATCAAGCGACCTAAATTCACTGATATCTGCACCCGCCACAAAAGCTTTAGCACCCGCCCCGGTTATAATTGCAGACTTAATGTCGGGGTTATTATATACATCCTCAATTGCTGCCGCAAGCTCTTCAATCACCGTTTTATTCAACGCGTTCATTTTTTCGGGCCGGTTGACTGCGATAGTAAGAATATTATCCTGAAATGATAATAACAATGTTTGCATAGCTATCTTTATTTAATACTTAACACAAAAAGCTGAAGCCTGGATATACCCGTGGCAAATGTTGATGAGGGATCTCATGATTTATCCACCTAACAAACAACAAGCTAATCTAAACCTCCCAGGAATGGATAGCTACTATAGGGAGCCTGCTTCGGTAAGCTAATTTTTTGGTATTGGAACTTTTGAATAAACTTGCCAGGAATGAATGTTTACGTGGTACAGTAATGATTGCATCTGCTTTATACTCTTCGGCAAATTTGTCAACTGCTTCTGTAAAATCTTCATCCAGCACAAAGAAATAACCCGGATTGTAGGGCTTTAGCAATTGCTCGAGCTTGGCCTTTTCTTTTTTATCTTCATCGGGTACTGATGAATCTTCGGTATTTACATGCACCACGTATAATTGAGGTTGAAGCATGTCCAAAAACTTCTTTAGTGGTTTTATAGGGGTACTTCCTTCCACATCTTTAAGGTCGGAAGTAAAAACCACATTCTTTATTTTCTTATACCCCGCGGATGCTGGAATGATAAGAACAGGACAAATGTCTTTGCTGATTACATTTAATGTGTTGCTGCCAATAATAAGTTGCTCCAGCCTGCTGTTCCCGGTGATGCCCATTACTACAAGGTCCACGCCATTGCGTTTCACATAATTTTCAAGATTGTTAGCCAGGATGCCCTCCTCGGCAACAACATCTACCGGAACCGTTGCTGAGCTTCCCAACTCAGCTTTTAGATTATTTAATGCGATCATTGCTACGTTTTTTCTTGCCTCCGGATCAATCAATAGTGGCGTACCGTCTGAGCCTGCTACAATAGTATCGTACACATAGTAAAGAGACAGCGAAGCATCTGCAATATCTGCCGCTAATTGTATTGCATATTTTGCAGCATTTACAGATGATTCAGAAAAATCTACGGCGGCAATGATTTTTTTCATGTGTTTATTTTTTTGTTTTAGTCGATTAACAAGTTGCGGGGTGGGCTATGCAATTCGCCGGTAATAATGATCCGGCATAGTGACAGCGTATACAGGACTCATTTCATATCATTTAACCATTACATGGACAAATAATCTAAACCTAATTCTAGGGTAACATGCTTTGAAGATACGAAATCCATACTTGTGCAAGGTTACTGGCGCACCGATATTAATGGATTGTTAACAGGTGGGGATAGAAACAGGAATTTGATGTTACATCATATGCACCAAAAGGGGAATCAAACTTAAAAACTTCATGTACCGTTTTAACTCTAACTAATGTACGTCTACCGGCAAAGCAATGTTTTTCTTAAACTTCTGCATGTATACCAGCGGAATACAACATAGTACGAACATACCTACCAACAAATAAATATTATCGTAAGTAACCAGCATGGTTTGTTTAACTACCGTTCCCTCCAGCGCCCTGTTTGCCATCTGTTCTGCATCAAAAGCACTAAAACCCTTGCTTTGAAAACCTTGTATATAAGCCTGCTGTTTTTCAATGAATGCAGGGTTATAGGGATTCATATTTTCGAGCAGAACGTTCCTGGTTGCCCCATTTTTAAGATGGATAACGGTGGTAAGAATAGCAATGCCAAAAGATCCCCCTAACTGGCGCATCATATTATTGAGCCCTGTTCCCTGCCCGATATCTTTTCCATGAAGGTCCTGAATAGCCAACGTAGTGAGCGGAACAAACAACACACTCATTCCCACACCACGAATGATCAGGGGCCAGAAGAAATCACCGGTTCCAGACTCAAGGGTGGAATTGGATAACATCCAGCTAAAAATAAAAAACAATACAAAACCGAGTGTGGCCATAAACTGGGCGGGTACACCCCGTTTCAGCATTATACCCACCATAGGCATCATACAAATGGTGGCGAGTCCGCCAGGGAACAGGAGTTCCCCGGTTTGTTGTGCGGTAAAGCCCAACAGGTTCTGGCAGAATACCGGGAATATAAACATAGACCCGTAAAGTGCAAATCCCAGGGCAAACGAAGTAAATATCCCCACGGTAAAACTTCGATGCTTAAGAATCCTGAAATTAACAACAGGGTGGTCGGTGCTCAACTCCCGCCATATAAAGGCAACGGCTGCAAGGATAGTGCTAACCGTTAGTACGGCGATATAAGGTGTAGCGAACCAGTCTTCCGATTCTCCTTTTTCCAGCACTACCTGCAAACTGCCCACACCGATGGCCAGGAGCAGTATGCCCCACCAGTCGACAGGTTGCCCTTTGGCATATTTCGGCGACTCTTTTACAAATGTGGAAACAAAGAAGGCGGCCAAAGCACCTATTGGAATGTTTACATAGAATATCCAGGGCCAGCTGAAATGATCGGTTATGTAGCCGCCAATGGTCGGTCCAACAGTAGGTCCAACAACTGCTCCCAATCCAAATAATGCAGTTGCCATACCTATTTCTTCCCTTGGCCAGGTCTCCATTAATATGGCCTGCGCAGTTGAAAGCAACCCACCGCCTGCTAAGCCCTGTAGTATACGAAAGGCGATCAATTCGTTTAAACCGGTAGCATTACCACAAAGTATAGACGCGATAGTGAACACGAGGATAGAAGCCATGAAATAATTCTTCCTCCCAAACCTGTCGCCCAACCAACCCGACATCGGCAGTACGATTACGTTCGCTACGGCATATCCCGTCACCAGCCATCCTGCATCTTCCAGGGTAGCCCCCAGGTTACCCATGATCTGTGGCAGGGCCACGTTTACAATCGTGGTATCAATCAGCTCCAGTAAAGCCGCCGTAATTACCGTAATTGTAATGATCCATTTTCTTAAGCCATGCTCAGCCATTGCTATATTCTTTGAATGTTTTATGATCCATTTAGTTCATTCAACTCCCGCTTAATACTTGCTACTTATCCACTTACCGCTTACCGCTATTTCGTATGCACCACCACTTTTACACTCATCCCCGGACGCAGTTTCGATATCAATTCCGGATCGGCATCAAGTTTAATACGCACGGGTACCCGTTGTACCACCTTTACAAAATTGCCGGTGGCATTATCTGGAGGCAGTAAAGAGAATTTCGCACCAGTAGCACCGGAAAATGATTCTACAGTTCCAGCCACGGGGGTACCCGAGTAAGCATCAACAGAAATGTCCACCTTTTCACCCAGCCGCAGGTGCTCCATCTGTGTTTCCTTAAAGTTTGCAGTAATGTATAAGCCTGTATCGCTTACAATGGCAAGTAAGGATTGGCCGGCCTGTACCAATTGCCCTAACTGTATATTTCTTTTAGAGGCTATTCCATCTGCCGGTGCTATAATGGCTGTATAGCTTAATTGAAGCTTGGCATAATCAACATCCGATTGCCTGGGTGCTATATTGGTAACAGTGGCCTCAGCTTGCTGCTGGTTGGTACTTATTTTTTTGTGAACAACAGGAACCTGTGTTTGTGCAACCAGTAAGTTAGCTTCTGCTGATTCCTTTTCAGCCTTCACCGCATCAAACTGCGCTTTGGTAATGGCGTGGTCATCGTACAGGTTTTTGTAGCGTTTAAAATCCTCCGTTGCCTTCCAAACCTTCACTTTGGCCGCTTCTACGTTGGCATTGGCTGTAGCGATGTTAGAACGGGCTTCCAGTACCGCATATTCGGAAACGTTTACAGATTGCTTTGCCGATGCCAATGCCGCCTCGGCCTGCTGAAGCTTTATCCTGTAATCCCTGTCATCCAATACAACAAGCGTATCGCCTGCTTTTACCAGCTGGTTATCTGTAAAACGTATTTCCTTTACATAGCCGCCTACCCGGGCGATCACCGGACTGATGTCGGCATCCACCTGCGCATTATCGGTTACTTCATGGCTCTGAAAATAATAGTATTCTTTCAGTGTAAAAATCAATGCAATGATCAATACCGCTGCAAGTATTATCGGGAAAATGATTTTTTTCCCTTTTGTTTTTTGTTTATTCGCACTCATAAGGATGCCTTTTTGATATTAATAATTTGGTGTTATGGTTGTATATGACCTGTTGCCTGTAATAGTGCATAATAAGCTGTTGTAGCATCTGCTTTAGCCAACTCCAGGTTTACCCGTGTTTGATACAGCAAAGTTTGCGCATCTATCCGCTCCGTGGTAGTGGCCAGGTTATTCCTGAATTTTGATTCCGTGATTCTTTCATTTTCCACTGCCTGCGTGATGGCATCCTGCAAAACGGTTATTTTTTTCAGTGTCTGCCTGTATTCCAGGAAGCGTTGATGCACTTCGGTTTTAATGTGGTCGGTAATGATATCACGGCTATCTTCCACCTCTTGCTTCTCTATCTTTGCCTGGGTTACCTTGTTTTTATTTTTATAGAGGCTGGCAATATCCCATCCAACATTTACACCCACTATTAATGGCGCCATATAGCCGCTGGACTTTGGAATAGCATTTTTCGTGGGATTGATATAATATAAATTACCGCCTACGCCTACGCTGGGAAGTCTTTCATCCTTCACTTTTTTTACATTAAGATCAGCCAGTTTATCCTGGTACTGAAGTGTGCTAAACTCATTCCTGTCTCTCAATGCGGTGGATAGATAATAGTCGAAATTATCGTTGAAATCGAGCTTATACAATACATCCTGTTCTTTGATCACCGTGCTGTCGGGCAGCCCCAACATGATGTTAAGATTATAGTTCACGATCCTCCGGTTATTCTCCAGCTCCATGGCATTCAGCTTTATATCGGATTCCTGTAATGCAAAACGGAGCACATCGTTTTTGGTGGCTAAACCCTGGCTTTCAAACTTCTTTATTTCTTCAAGCTTTTCTCTGATGTCTTCTAAGTTCTGGGCCACCACGTTCTGGTGCTGCCGCAACTTGTAATAGTTAATATAAGCGCTGATAATATTAAAGGTAATTTCATCTTTATCTGTTTCGGCATTCAACCTGCTTATTTGCACCAGCATATCGGCCGACTGCCGGGCATACCGGTATTTATTACCGGCAAAAATGGGTTGGTTAACGCTTATTGTGGCAAGGTATAAGGGATTATCAAAGGGCAGCTCCAGCTTTTCAGGGCTATTGCCGCTCGAAGGAAGGGTTAAATTCCTTGCGAGCATTAACGCGTGGGAGTATCCCGCGCTTACATTAGCCGATGGAAGGGAAGCATCCCTGGACTGGTCTGCCCCCGAAATGGCCTCATCAATTTTATGCTGCGATAATTTAAGCTGCTTGCTGTTTTCCAGGCCTAGTTGTATGGCTTCCTGTAAGGTTAGTGTTTTGTTTTGTGCGTAGGAGGCTATAGCTGCGATAAGCAGTATCACTACGGCTGCATATTTTTTCATGCGATTGTATTATTGTTGAAAGATTTATTCCTGGTTTTTGATATCCAGATGGGCTTTGAGCATCTGTTTAAGATGCGATTTGAGCTTGGGGATCATTTTCTTATTATACAATTCATCAATATTTTTTTCGATGTTGAATATTTTATGGTAAAGCGCTTTGGAAGAAGTAACCTGGGTAATCGTGCCCATTACCGATGCCACCGTGAGTTCTATATCTACTTTCCGGAAGACTTTCTTCTTCTGACCATCCAGGATAATTTTTTTAATCTGTTCAAGATTGCCAATTTTGATGGACGTCATCATGTCTTTGATTTCCTCCGATTGCATGGTCGGCAAATGGGTCGTCACAATACAATGAAACCGGGAATTGTTTAAAATTTTATCTACGTACAAATCCACCAGCCTATCTATTTTATCAAATGGGCTAAGGCTTTCATCCTTACTCAATTCTTCCAGTATACCCCTGGTATAGCCAGATCGATGTTCTATCAATGAAACCAATAGTTTTTCTTTTGATCCAAAGTAGTACGAAATCATGGCCAGGTTAACGTTGGCCTGGCCAGCGATATCTCTCACGGAAGTTCCATCAAAGCCCTTCTCTGCAAAGAGCTGTTCCGCCGCGTCCAATATATGAATTCGTTTGTCGGTCGTATTTTTTTCCATTGCGACGCAAAGTTAAACAATTGTTTGTTTTAAACAAACGTTTAATTTATTATTTCGGTTAACAATTTGTTATCTATGTAAAGCCGGGCGGCAAAATGCAAGGCGATTTTAGCCAAGGCAAGCACTTTGAATTGGACTAATGAGCTGGTAATCAGTTTTTAAAAGCGTGGCTTACTACTTCAAGATGGATTCATATTCCTTGTCATTCCAGCCAATGATGAGTTGTTCGGACAGTTCTATTATTGGCCTTTTAATAAGCGTATGATACTCCTGCATAATTTGCAAAGCCGTTGCCTTGTCGTTTACAGCTTGTTGTTGCCGGGGAGTTAAACTACGCCAGGTGGTACTTTTTTTATTCAACAGTTTTTCCCAGCCAACTGCATCGCTCCATTCATTCAGTTTTTTGGCGGAAATACCCGATTCCCTGTAATTATGAAAATTGAAATGTATTTTTTTCTTTTTCAACCAACCCATGGCCTTCTTTGTGGTATCACAGGTGGATATGCCGTACACAGTAACCATATTTGCTTTATTGGGATAGTTATATAGAGAGAGTTATTTAATGAGCTTTACCATTTTTCTTCTTCACTAAAATGCTGGTCATCCGTGCCAGGCTCCTTCCTGCTTTTTGCCTTCTGAAGCTGTCGCTCGATGATTAACGTGCTTATTGTGTCCGCTGCATCGGCTCCTTTGCGCGCTTCCAGCATTTCTTTCAGTTTGTTTTCGTTTACGTCTATCCGATAAAGTAAAGTGATTAATCCCTGGAAATCGTGCTGTAACATTTCCTCCACTTTTTCCTTTACGAGCAACTGCACGGTATCCCAACTGAAAGTATCAGGCAACGGTATAGCCAATTCATTTTGCAAAGCTGTAATTATTTCCTTTTCGTACATCATTGAAATTTTTCTACTACGCCCAGACCAAACAGGGCAAAATCATATTGTACCGGGTCGGCAGCATTTAATTGTTTCAGGCACGCGGTTAATTCGAGCGCCGCCAACCAATCGATTTGAATGCGCGACACTAAGTTAAACCGTTTTGCTACGCGGGCCACGTGCACATCAATGGGACAAATGAGTTGAGCAGGAGAAATATTTTTCCAGAGCCCGAAATCCACACCCTTGCCATCCGCTCTTACCATCCAGCGTAAAAACATATTCAGCCGCTTGCAGGTCGACTTCTTGTCTGGAGAGGCAATATGCTTACGCGTCCGTCCAGGCGCATCTTCCATCGAAAAAAAATAATGGCTGAACTCCCGCAACCCGTTTTCAATGGTGTCATCGGCAGGCCCCATCCCTTTAGTAAATGCCGTTTCAAGTGAAGGGAATGATTGATAATGGTGATGTAAAAATTCCACGAAATACAGGATATCCGTGGCATTAAAAGTTCTGTGCTTAAAAGTCATTATATGTTGTAAACCAGCTTTTGAAGGAGAAAGGCAAAATTCGTGGGGTGCATTATCCATCATCGCCATCAGTTCCCGGCTTTTATTAATAATGGTGGTGCGATTGCCCCATGCCAGTATAGCAGCAAAAAAAGCGGCGATCTCTATATCCTGTTTTTTTGAAAAGCCGTGCGGAATGCAAATGGGGTCATTGTATATAAAGGAAGGTTGATTGTATTCTTCTACCTTCCGGTCGAGAAAATCTTTCAGATGGTTGATATCAGACATATGCATTATCCAATAGCCTGCTTCAGATCGGCAACAAGATCGTCTGCATCTTCAATACCTACGCTCAGGCGGATTAATGAGTCTACCAGCCCGTTGGCGAGCCGTTCTTCGCGGGGTATGGAAGCGTGTGTCATACTGGCGGGGTGGCCGATCAACGATTCAACACCACCAAGGGATTCTGCACAGGCAAAAAGCCGGGTGGATGATAGCACCGCTTCAGCAGCAGCGACCGTGTTATCTTTTAGTTCAAAGCTGATCATACCTCCAAATCCCCGCATTTGTGCTTTTGCAACGGCATAGTTCGGATGATCTTCAAATCCGCACCAATGCACTTTTGCAATAGCAGGGTGTTGCCTCAAAAAATGCGCAACCTTTTCACCATTTTCGCAATGCCGTTGCATGCGCACGTGCAATGTTTTTAAACCGCGCAGCAATAAAAAACAATCCTGCGGACCGGGAACGGCACCACAGGCATTTTGCAGGAAGTACAGTTGATCAGCGACCTCCTGGCTACTGGTAATTAAACAGCCATGCACCACATCGCTATGCCCCCCAATATACTTGGTGGCAGAATGCATTACAATATCTGCCCCAAGATCCAGTGGATTTTGCAGATACGGAGAGGCGAATGTATTATCAACGGCTAACATTACCCCGGCTTTTTTAGCAATTGCCGAACAGGCTTTTATGTCAATGATCCTGATCAGCGGGTTCGTGGGTGTTTCTACCCATATCATTTTGGTGGATGGTGTTATGTACTTATTAATATTGGATGCATCCCCCATATCTATAAAATGAAACTTCAATCCATAGGTTTCCCATATTTTACGCATCAGCCGGTAGGTACCACCATACAGGTCATTGGTGCTGATAATTTCATCACCGGGCTTAAATAATTTTAAAAGTGTATCCGTGGCCGCCAAACCACTGCTGAAACAAATGCCATACTTGCCATTTTCGGCTGCGGCCAAAGCATTTTGCAGCTGTGTTCG
>DASUFG010000465.1:0-12625 GCA_036274715.1 Agriterribacter sp. | reverse complement strand
GGGTACTTCGCCATTCTCCTCATCCACGAGGCGGATATACATTTTTTTACCTTTGTAAGCTGTAAGATCCACCACTACCGGCCGGAACATAGCCTGGCGTGTACCTTTAATACGCCCGTCGGTAACGGGACCGGATATTCGGAAAAATGGCTTGCTGGAGTCGGTAATATACAATTCTACCCTTACCCCTTCCATGGCGCCGCCGGCCACTTTAAACGAGGCCCAGGGATGAGTGATTTCGAAGGTCTCTGACGTAAGGCTGCCTTTCGCCCGGTAAAGATTGGTACCGCCACTGGTTACGTAATAATCGCCTGTTTGTTTCAGCACAAATGAATCGGGATACAAAGGAGCGGCGTCGAATAAAACCGATTTTGCGCTAAATGCATCTCCGGTAGCTTTCCAGTCCTGCAGGCTGCCTCTTTCAAACCCAAGGTTCAAAGGCCTGCCGTCTTTCCTGGGCGACCTTCCTTCCTCTATCACTTTAGTATCAAAGTTCTCCACTACTTTAAACAATCCGTTCATTAACTGGCGATGCCCCGGGATACTACAGAAATATACATCGTCTTCCCTGGCTTCGAACTCTATGCTGGTAGTGTCGCCCTTATCCACTACGGGAATGCTTTTTACCCCTGCTTTTTCAAGCACAATATCATGCGACATCAATTCACCATTAATTAAATGCACGCGAACCCGTTCTCCTTTTTTTGCTTTTAAAATAGGGTTTCTTAATCCGTCAATATCACCGCCGATGCCGGTGTAACCAGTCATTTTTGACTCCATGACATATTCCCTCACAAATTCGGCAACCTGCGGCGCCGGGGCAGGATTTTTACAGGCCGTAACTACCAGCACAAATAAAACGCATACCTGGAAAATGGATTGGCAATAGTACTTCTTCATCGTTACAAGTGATTAGGGTGAAAAGTGCGCGAACGCCGTGTTACATTTGTTTATGGTTCCGGCTTAATGAAAAACAGTGAAACCGATCTCCTTCCTCCATAGTACATTGACCCACCGGATTTTTCGGTAAAGGGCCAAGAAAATGGACTACTGAAAAAGGGTAAAAAATAAGTTAAGAACTGTTTTGGTGTAAAACAAAAATAGGGATTTGTTTTTGTCTACGTGTTTACAAGAATGATCCCGTTGCAGTTAGTTACCTTTTTATTTTACCGGGACGATTTGTCTACCCTTTTTTACGGAAAGATGAAGAGCAATATTGTTCGTGATGGTATCGTCAACGGTCGGCTGGGGCGCTGTGCTGCCAGTGTCGCCTCCTGCAGCACACAAAGCAAGGGAGAGATTACCGGGCATTTGGATAGCGGCAACACCCAATGATAGTCATCATACCGGTCAATGATGGTTATCATCGCTGGAAAAACACTTATATAATTCCTTTGCAGGTATTGAGTAAGCATTTTAAAGAAATAATATGTCGGCCATCATCACCATCACATTCAGCCCCTGCATTGACAAAAGCACTTCTGTTCCCTTTTTGTTAGCAGAAAAGAAATTAAAATGCGCTGCCCCCAAGTTAGAACCTGGCGGGGGTGGCGTTAATGTAGCGAGGGCGATCAAAAAATTAGGTGGCGAGGCCACCGCCATATTTCCTTCAGGTGGTTACACCGGGAAGTTTTTTAACCATTTAATAGAAAAAGAAAACGTTCCTTCTGTAATTATCGAAACCACCAACGAAACGAGGGAAAACTTTATCGTGCTGGATAAATGGTCTAATAGCCAATACCGGTTTGGGATGCCTGGTACGGAGTTGAATAGCGCAGAATGGAAAGCATGTGTTGATGCGGTAGAAAAAAGGCAAGGGGTTAACTTTATTGTTGCGAGCGGCAGCCTGCCACCAGGCGTTCCGCCAAACATCTATGCACAACTGGCGAAGATTGCCCAACAAAACAAAGCAAAATATATTTTGGATACCTCCGAAATGCCATTACAGCTTGCACTGCAGGAAGGGGTGTATTTAATAAAGCCCAATCTTCGCGAACTGGCAATATTGGCGGGCAAAAATGATTTAACCAAAGGTGAAGTGAAAGAAGTTGCCAAACAAATTATTGCAAAAGGAAAATGTGAAGTAATTGTGGTATCCATGGGTGCAGCAGGCGCTATGCTTGTAACAAAGCAAATAACGCAAATGATAACCCCCCCTTCTGTATTAATGCAAAGCACTGTTGGCGCGGGGGATAGTTTGGTAGCCGGTATTGTTTTATATTTATCGCAGGGGAAAGAAATAACAGAAGCCGTTGCATACGGCGTAGCCTGCGGCACAGCAGCCACGATGCACCCCGGAACGGAACTTTGCACAAAGCGGGATGCCGACAGGTTGTATGAATTGGTTGAGAAACGAAACCAGGATTAATACTTTATAAAAGCGCTGATGACGCGTGAGCAGATCAAACATATAACCAACAGCCATTACCAGAGATTAAGAAAATACAGCAAACTCATCCCGGAAAATTTTGAAGGCGAAACAATACACCGGTTCCGGGTGGAGTATAAAAAGTTACGGGCTTTTTTGAGAATGTTATCGCAAAGTGGCCAAATTGAAGCGAAAATTAAAGTCTCCAAAAATTTGAAAAAAGTGTACCGGCTTGCCGGCAGCATCCGCGATTTGCAGTTGCAGCAGCAACGGGTGCGCAATGCAGCAAAAGATGATCCTAAAAAACCGCGGTCGTACCTGCACTTGCTGGAAAAAGAAATCAACAACATAAAACCGGACTTGAAAGCAATGGTTGGCAACAAGATGATTACCGAAAGCAAGAAAAAAACAAACGCCACCCTTCCGGAAACATTTTCACTGGTTGATTTCAGGAGAAGTGTTCAAAAAAAAAGAAAGTCCATTGATGCCATCATTAAAGCAGGCGATTTTAGCGACAATGCTATTCATGCCATTCGTAAAGACCTGAAAGATTTGTTTTATAACCTGAACACCTTATACAAAATCGAACACAACTTGTCGCAGCAAACCAGGTGGATTGGAAAGGAGAAGCCATATTATGACCGGTTGCTGGATGAGCTGGGGAAATTCCAGGACAGTTGCGCATCGGTTGCTTTGTTAAAACCGCGTTGGCTCGCAAAACTGAATACACGCAACCAGGAGCTGCTGGAAGAACTCAAAAAAGAATGGATAAATGAAAAATCAAGCAGGAAAAAAGGGTTGATGCAGCAATTAAAAACGACCTTACCTGGTAAAATATGACAGCCAAATTTCCCGGAAGAAGATTTCAAAACTGCTTAAACCTTTCAAAGCAGGATTTCTCCAGCATTTCCCTGTCGTCTGGATGTGCAATGTTGATCAACGCTTTTGCCCGTTGCCGAAGATTTTTCCCAAACAAATAAGCCACTCCGTATTCGGTAACCACATAATGCATGTGCGCTCTTGTGGTAACCACGCCTGCCCCGGGCTTTAGCGCAGGCACAATACGAGGTACATTTTTCCGGGTTCTCGAAGGCAGGGCAATAATGGGCTTACCATCCTTACTTAAGGAGGCACCCCGCATAAAATCCATTTGCCCTCCCACCCCCGAGTATTGGTAAGTGCCAATAGAATCAGCACAACCCTGGCCGGTAACATCAATTTCAATAGCACTGTTTATCGAAATCATTTTATCATTGCGCCTTATCACATGCGGATCGTTTACATAATCGATGTCCAGGAAAGCAAAAGCCGGGTTATCATTGATATAATCGTATAATTTTTTGGAGCCCAGTGCAAAAGAAGATACTGTTTTGTGCGGATGGATATGTTTATACTTATTATTGATCACATCTTTTTCAACAAGGTCAATAATACCGTCGGAACACATTTCGGTATGTACGCCCAAATCCTTATGGTTATGCAGCGAGCCAAGCACCGCATCGGGGATGGCACCAATACCCATCTGCAGGGTGCTTTTGTCATCAATCATCTCTGCTATATACCTGCCAATTTTTGTTTCCACTTCACCCACTTTCCCGCCAAAATTCGCTTCATGCAACGCATCTTCGCAATACACCATCGCATCAAAGCGGCTGCTATGAACAAGCCCGTCTCCATGTGTTCTGGGCGCATTGGGGTTTACCTGCGCAATTAACACCCTGGCATTATTTACTGCGCTGCGTGCAATATCAACAGATACGCCCAGCGAACAATAGCCATGTGCATCCGGCGTAGACACCTGCACAATCGCAACATCAACCGGTAAAATCTTTTGCCGGAACAGCTCGGGTATCTCACTTAAAAAAACAGGAACATAATCTGCATTTCCCGCTCTAACGGCATCGCGAACACTGGCAGACACAAATAGTGAGTTAAAATGAAAATGATCCCTGAATGCAGGCTTATCAACATGTAAGTCACCATACACGCTGATCGAAACGATTTCTACATTTTGCAAACGCGGTGCCTCCAGTGCCAGGTGTTTCAGTAAATAAGTGGGTGTATGTGCGCTGCCATGGATATATACTCTTTGATTAGATTGAATAAGTGATAAGGCCGCTTTTGGAGTCACATAATCAATGGGAGTTTTCATGCTTTCATGTTTAGTACAACGAACATTGCAGTTCATGCAATGTATGAATGTTAACATTAATTCCACAGAAATCGGGGTAAAATCTGTGGCAGCAAGGGTTACATCAAACTGCATCTCAGGTTTTCCTCTTCGATATCATACTTCCTTGCTGCTGTGCGCACCACAAAAAAAAACCGCCATACGATTATGGCGGGAATTGATCATTAAGGCAGTCCGTTTATTTTACTGCGATCTGCTTCGTTGCCGGCTTCTTCGCTTCTTCCCTGCAGGGAAGTGAAATTTCCAATACACCATCTTCATACTTCGCTTCAATCTTATCTTTGCTGATTTCTTCAGGCAAAGTAAAACTACGGCTGAAAGACGAATAGCTGTACTCTCTTCGCGTAAACTTCTTATCTTCACTGCGTTCTTCCTTCTCGCTGCTTATGGTGAGCATATTACCATCTACAGCAATCTTAAAATCATCCTTTTTCATGCCGGGAACAGCCAGCGACACCTGGTATCCGTCCTTTTGTTCTGTAATGTTTACAGCAGGTACATTCATTGTTCGCCGTAAAAATTTGTCATTATCGAACCATTCGTTCCAGGGTTTAAAAAAATCATCGAATACAGACGGCATTCTTTCGCCCAATTTGGCTAGTGCTTGTGTTGCCATGATAACCTCCTTGTTTTTATTTAAATAATGATTTAATTATAATGTATAATGCAAAAGTATTTTTGAAATCCATCTCCGCCAACGACGGTAGTCAGTATGAAGATTGAGTGTGATCAGTATCACGCGGATCTACAGGCAATAGCAGGAGGTAATTGCGGGTTGCTTAATAAATGAAACTGCCAACTAAAATAAAACCAAAGTTCATATTAATCCAGGACAAAGGGAAAACATTCAACCAAAAACCAATACACAGATCTTTATAGCTGCGCAATTACTTTTTGCAGCCTTTCACTTATTTCAGTAGCTACGGCCTTCAATTGTACATTTTCGATAGCCTGCATGGAGGCAACAGGATCAACGGCCGATACCTCTACCTGCCCCGCTGTTTTTTCCTGCACAATAACGTTACAGGGGAGCATGGTGCCAATCTTATCTTCTGCCTGCAATGCTTTATAAGCGGCAGGCGGATTACAGGCGCCGAGTATTTTGTAATTGTAAAAATCAACATCTAGTTTTTTCTTCAATGTTGCTTTAATGTCAATTTCAGTTAATACGCCAAAGCCTTCCGATTTTAGCGCCTCGGTAACTTTTTGAACAGCATTGTCAAAGCTTTCGTTTACGGATTTACTAAAATAATATTTCATATGCCTGTATATAACCTGTTAATAATTACAAAGTACGGAAAATACCCCCATACAATAAATGATAACGGACATATCAGCTTGTGATATCCATCATCATGGTAAGAATAAGCCACCGCCACTGACCTGGTCATTAATTATCCCTAACAAACGGTTAAACAACAACAATCACGATACATATCATTTAAATTGCTGATTGTAGTCATTGTGCCGGTTGCCTGGTACTCCTATTTTCGTTACTCAACCTTAATATATAAACAGCAATGAAAATATTTTTAGCCGTTTTTGATGGATACAGGATGTCGGATAGCACCATACAGTATGCCATCCAGGTTACACAAGCGGTAGATGGGCACTTAGTTGGCGTATTCCTCGACGACTTCTTCTACCGCAGTTATGATGTGCGCTCGGCACTCACTGCATCGGGCAACCCCGACAAAGCCATACAGGAATTGGATGAAAAGGATAAAAAGAAAAGGGACAGTTCAGTGCTGCTTTTCCAAAAGCAATGCAGTAAAGCCGGCATAAAATACAGTGTTCACAGAAATACAAATGTGGCCGTTCAGGAGTTGAAGAACCAGAGCATGTTTGCCGATTTGATTATTGTTAACGAGAATGAAACGTTTACGAAGTACAAGGAAAAACTTCCTACGCGCTTCATTAAGAATGTGTTAGGCGATATTCAATGCCCCGTAATGGTGGTGCCCGGTAAATACCGGGCTGTTGATAAAATAGTATTGCTTTATGATGGCAGGCCTTCTGCCCTGTATGCTATAAAACTATTCAGCTACCTGTTTGGCAACATCCTGGACATGCCAATAGAAGTATTTACCGTTAACGAACACTCACAAAACCTGCGTTTACCCGAAAATAAATTAATGAGGGAGTTCATTAAAAGGCATTTTCCAAAAGCCCAGTTCAAAATAGCAAAGGGTAATGCGGAAGAACAAATAGTGGGCTACCTGAGAGATCATAAGGAAAACGAGCTGGTGGTATTGGGCGCTTACCGGCGAAGTGAACTATCGCGATGGTTTAAAACCAGCATGGCCGATATTTTAATGAAAGAATTAAATACGCCCCTGTTTATTGCACATAGTAGCTAAACAAGCGAACTTTGACTACCGGGGGCACCGTAGCGCAGTAAACATCCGATGGTCGGGCATTTGCTTAACCTGGGATTGCGCAGCCAGCTTAATGGTCATAAAGTTAACCTGGAAATATCGCAATAAAACAAAAAAAATGAAACAAATTGTAGTACCAACAGACTTTTCACCATGCGCAGATACTGCCATAGATTTTGCAGTTCAATCGGCAAAACTCATCCCGGCAGAGATTACCTTACTTCACTCATTTGAGGTAAGCGGTAATACCTATACAGACTATATGGGTGTGAACAAAGAATTTAACCGCTCCATGCTCAGCGACGCGCATGAAAAACTAACAGTGATACAAAAAAGAATTGAAAACGCTGAAGGACCGGTTGTGCATACCGTTGTGTCGACCGATACATTAAAAGACGCCATTAAACACACGGCGAAAGAAAAAAATGCCGACCTGGTAGTTATGGGTACGCTGGGGGCAAGTGGCATCAAAGAAAAATTATGGGGCAGCCGAACCGCCGCTTTAATAGGCAATACTGATGTGCCGGTAATGATAATACCGCATGCTTATCAATGGCAAAAGCCCGAAAAATTATTACTGGTTACCAATCATTTTGAAAAAGAACCGGCAATACTCAACTGCCTGTTTGAACTCGCAGGGTTATATATGGCACGCATCCAGGTAGCCGTATTTACACACGAACACGCTGACCATGCAGTTACCTTTCTTGAACATAACCGTGAGCTGCCTCATTATGAAGAATATCTCAAACGCAACTACAACGAGGAAACGCTGACTTCAGCGCACCTTTATGGAACTAATTTCCAGGAAACCGTGCAACAGTTTATTAATGAAAACAGCATCGACATATTGGCGATGGTAGCTTATCCTCACCATTTTGGGGACAGTTTATTTCACCCAAGCCATACAAAACGAATGAGCTATCATACCAGCATCCCCCTGCTCGTTATTCCGGCCGTTAAAAACCAGGATGCGTAACTATATTAAATGCAATGAATATGAGACGGATATTGGTACCAACAGATTTTTCGCCTACTGCTGAAAAAGCATTCCGGTATGCGTTAGACCTTGCACTGAATACCCAGGCAACAATAATACTTTATCACATTTATCACCCGGTCGATGGTCCCTTTATAGATGTAAAACAAACCGGGAAACAATATAACATACAAGCGGAAACAAACCTATTAAAGCGCTTGCAACGGCTTAAAAAGAAAATTACAAAAGAAACCGATACCGTTACGGTGTCAACACTTATCGGCCGGCCGCCCTTAATTGACAATATACTCGGCTTTGCCGAAAACAACCATATTGACCTGGTGGTGATGGGTACCCGGGGCACAAGCGAACTAAAAAAAATAATGATTGGTTCAACAGCCGCGAAAGTTGCGGAAGAAGCCGATGTTCCCGTTCTGCTTGTGCCTGAAAAATTTGAACCGGGTGAGCATAAACAGATTGTATTTGCTTCTGACTATCACAAATCCGACCCGGAAGCGCTCTCACTTGCGGCTGAACTACTTAAGCCCGAAAACTGCACGATCACCGTGTTGCACCTCTTCAGCGCATATGCAACTGAAACAGAAAGAAAAAGCGAAAAGGAGAATTTCGATAAATATACATCTCAATTACAGCAGCAATTTGATCAATATACACTCCGGTTTCATCTTCTTGAAACCACCTCTTTCAGTGAAACGATAAAAAACCTCGACAAAAAGATACCTTACGATTTATTGGTAATGGTGCGGCGAAAGAAAACCTTTTTCCAAAAACTCTTTGGTGACAGTTTTACACAAATGCTGACGTTCCTGGCTAAAAAACCCATGCTGATCATACCCGGCGAAGAAAATATATCAAACAAAGTAAAAACAGGAAACGAACCGAAAAGCACGGCCATTAAAAACCATTTGCTGGACAAGCTCACCATCAAAAAAATTAAACTCAAGGCAAAGGATTGATCAACATTATCAAAGGCAAGCGGGCATAGGAATGACCAGGGAAAAAGCCACAGCTAAACCTGTTGAAACGACAGGCGCCAACATACCATAAACCCAAAATCGGGAAAAGGAAAAATAGCGTGTGGAACGAGTGGTCAGGCGCCCGGGAAACGAATAAAAAAGCAAATTATGTTCTACGAAGCATTGTATCCAGAATTGGGAAAACTGTTTTATTATGTAGCATCTGTTGACGGGAAAGTGCGGGGCGCTGAAAGGGAGTCGTTGCAAAAGATAATACAGAATAGCTGGAAACCACTGGAAAATTCGGTTGACAAATATGGCACGGACCTCGCCAACCTGATTGATTTTTCCTTTGATTATGAAGAATCAGAACATGTAACGAAAAATGGCATGGAATCGTTTGAAGCATTCTTTAATGACAACAAATTAAGCTTCACACCGGTCATTATCAGCAACATTTTACAGACCGTAAAAACCATTGCAGAAGCTTACCATGGGAAAAATAAAGGCGAAGAAAAAGTGTTGAAAAGGCTGAATGAGTTGTTTCAAAAATAACAAACTACCACCATGCGATCGTGTTCCCCGGGGCGTTAGATCGCCACGAATGTATTTTGTGTATAAATGAACGCCATACCCAATTCTTAGCAGGCTCATGCTGTTGGTGTTGGTAAATAGGCTATCATTGTACTTAACAGCATCAACACATGACCAGCGTCAATCAAACATCATCAGTTGCCAGGTATTTAGTAATACTTTCTATTGTTCTGTTATTGCTCTATTCAGGACGAATATTATTCGTTCCGATGTCGTATGGTTTGCTCATTGCCATTGTATTGTACCCTTCCTGTAGCTGGCTGGAGAAACATCATTGGCCAAAAGCTATGGCGGTGGCGGCATCAATTGCTGTTGTAATCATTCTTTTTGTTGGGCTGGCCTGGGTGCTTTTGCTGCAGCTAAAAACATTTCAACAGGATTTGCCTTTATTGAAAGAAAAGATTTCTCCTTCGATTAATGAATTGCAATTATGGATAGAAAAAAATTTTGCCATTTCGCCGGGTGAGCAAAATGAATGGTTTCAAAACCAAAAAAAGGGTGCCGCCAGTTCTGGCATATTGCTGCCGGCTTTATTGAAAAGTGTATCCGGCAATCTTTTTATATTATTTGTGATCCCCATATTTGCCGCCTTATTCCTCTACAACAGGCGATCGTTTGTAAATTTTGTACAATTACTTTACGGCGAAAAAAACAGGAACATACTCAATTCAGTGTTAAAAGAAATTGTTCACTCCTACTTTAGCTATATTAAAGGAATAGTATTGGTGTACATCATCGTGGGGGCGCTAAATAGTATAGGGTTAATAGCATTGGGTGTAAGACATGCTATTTTGTTCGGGTTTCTAACAGCTATTATGACGATGATACCCTATATAGGCATTATTATAAGCGCGCTGGTGCCCATATCACTTGCCTGGATCGACACCGGGTCAGTCTGGGTGCCGCTGGGTATAGTAGCTGTTTTTTCATTTGTTCAATATCTTGAAGCAAATGTGATCTTTCCCAGGGTGGTGGGTGCTAAACTAAATGTTAGTACATGGGCCATGATGGTATTTATCATTGCAGGGGGCATTGTATGGGGTGTATCGGGGATGATCTTATTTATCCCCTTTGCAGGAATACTTAAAATCGCAACCGGTCATGTGAAAGAATGGAAAGCATGGAATGTTTTACTCAGCCGCTGAGTTTTGGACTGCTGTTTTGATTCAAAAACCTTTCATTGCCACCTCTTTTCCCTGATAATACAGCCGCCTTCTATTCAACAACGATCTTAACACTATCGCTATTCAATCTCAACCTGAGCCAGTCATTCAATATGCCCTTCTCTCGCCTTTTCAGATGCTTTTTCGTGTTCACCAAAACCAAAAAACCAGGAATGCTGCTTTGCGAAGTATCATTTGTGAATAGCGTGGGTTGAATGAAGGCTTCTACCAGGTCCGGGTTCTGAATTTTTAATTCGCGAGCAACCTGGCTGCTTAATTTTTTCTGGCTATCAATACTGTCTATTTTTGTTTTTAATCGTATCCTTTCTTCTTCATTTTGCATTATTGCGGGACTCAACTGCGTCACTTGTACTTGATTCCCGGTTCCTGTAGTGAGCGTAAAACCTTGTCTTATTTCAAGTGTGGAATTTTCAAGTTCATAGAATTTCTGTTTGCTTTTTAAACCGTCGATTTCTGTTTGGGTTATCTTTTTACCGCCAAACGTCAGCACTATTTTTTTTTGCCCGGGATCAATTTCATATTTAAGTAAATAATCATTGGGAAATATGGCTTCCGCGTCGATAAACCGGGTTGCCCTGTTTGTGAATTTGTTTTTTTGCACGATATCATAGCCCAAATAAAGACTTGGGATTAACGTGCAGAATATTATTGCCCAGATGATATTTCGTTCGCGCTTGCCGGCCTTGGGGTCAGCATATTTTTTTTTTGGGTATTTTAAAAGGTGAACGGTAATGATAGTAGCGGCTGCTATAAAAACACTGTTAATGAGATACAGATAAAATGCGCCAAAAAAAAATTTTAGCTGGCCGGTTGCCAGTCCGTAGCCCGCCGTGCACAGGGGCGGCATTAAGGCGGTGGCAATAGCCACTCCTGCAATAACATTTCCTTTTTGCCTGCAGGAAACGGCGATAATACCGGCAAAGCCGCCAAATAGTGAAATCAATACATCGTAAATAGTGGGCTGCGTTCTGGAAAGTATTTCAGCATGGGCATCTCGGATGGGTGACACAAAAAAGTAAATGGTGGAAGCCGTTAACCCCACTCCTACTGCAAACAGGTAGTTACCCGACGCTTTTCGGATCAGGTGCAAATCGTTTAATGCCACCCCGGCGCCTACGCCTACGATGGGTCCCATAAGCGGCGAAAGAAGCATGGCGCCAATAACTACTGCTGTTGAATTTACATTCAACCCCAGGGAGGCTACCAGGATTGCAAAGAAGAGTATCCATAAATTTGTACCCTCAAATGAGGCGTCCTTTTCTATGTTGGGCCCTACCACGTCAAACCCTTCCCTTTCATTAAGCAGGCTGAATTTATCAAAGATTTTAATATTCATGGCTATTCTATTTATTCAAGTGCTGGAGTATGTCAGCTTTTTTATGGTAAAATGGAACGATGGCGACCACGGATTATAGCGAAGATCAAAAGTATGGAACTGTGTTAGTGATGGTGCTGATAACAATCACCAGGAAAAATGATAAAAGGCATGGAGGCAAACAGGTGAAGCCGCATGGACTGAAATACAGCAGCCCCATTTTTGGGCACTGCAACCAAGCGACGACGAAGATAAGAACGAACCGCGCGGTAAAGAGACAAAGGCTGTTTGTAACAAAACTTGCAGCTAATCATTTTACAGGTGGCCCCACGCTATTACGGGCAATTGCTCGCCTAAGCCGGGCGCGCCGGACAAGCGTTGTGTAGTGTGGATCATTGTGGCTATTTTTGACACATCCCATTTGAAAGCATCTCCTCCTGGCATTCGCCGGTGATGGTATGCAATGATGCGAGAGGTTCGTGGCCGTGCACAAGCCTGGCAGGATGCGGGTAATGAAGAATATAAAACATTATCATAAACAAATAGCATGAATAAAAATTGGCTCAAAGTGCCCTTTATTTGTATTGCAATATCCCTGCTGTCCTGCCAGGGCAATTCAAATCAAAATATATATAAAGC
>DASUFG010000464.1:0-2218 GCA_036274715.1 Agriterribacter sp. | reverse complement strand
GATGCAGCATTAAAAGGACATTTCCAGTATTACCTGGTGAGCCCTGACGTTTTTATCCGTTCACATATGCCTTTCGACCCGCTGTGGCAATTATTGGAAAAGCCGGTGAACTATAACGGTACTGCAATGAAAGGCAAGTCCATTTTTAATTACAAGGATTCTGTACAAGCCTTTCTACAGCTTGATAGCCTGGGGCAGTATCTTGCCATAGACCGCCGCATGAAAAAGGCGGGGGCCAATAACCACATGATCACACTTTGGCAGTCGTACAACCGAATGAATATTGCCATTATTGCGGGGGAGCAGGACATGCAATTGTTTAACACCGCGGTTGATCAGCTAAACAGGGCTACTGATCTTTTTAATGCGTTTGTGCAATACCGCAATAACCGGTTTGCTCCTTATAAACCCGATGCGGAAGTGAAACAAATGTTGGTGCCCATTCGTGCACTAATTACAGACGCCACACAAAATCTCGACAAAATGGGATTGACGGTGGAGAATTTCCAGTACGATACTCAAGCCATTCGAAAGCAATTGACAGCGCTGCTCAAACGCAGCGAAGAACAAACCGAATTCCTCCAAAAATATTTAGCTACCGGTCCGCTGGAAAGAGAACAATTGTTTTACCAGCAAGCGCAGCGTTAAAACCATGTTATTAACAAAAGGGAGATCTTACTGTTTTCTTTAACCAACCAATGATTCTCCGGGTGACCAAAAATGTATATTTCGGTATAATCCTCTCTCTGTTATCGACAACGCATTGTGGCATAGCAGGGAGGTAAGGCAACGGGGTTACCTGGTGCTTTTGCCGGAATAAATACGTTGTATTTTAGATTAGCATGGCTCTAACATCCAGCTGTTTTGTAATAGGGGCTTACAAGTATAACACTAAGGTTTGGAGAATATTGCAAGATTTGTATTATCGTGTATATTTAATGTATATGAAATTTTCGTTGTTGTCATTTTTGTGTTTTTTGTTATCAGCGTACACCGTGGCACAGTCGAAACAGAACGACATCGCAGAAATGATAAACAAGTCCCGCGAACTACGAGCGCTGATGCAGTCTGATCCACACCGACCGATTTATCATTTTGTGGCACCTGAGGGTCATGCCATGCCATTTGATCCCAATGGTGCCATATGTTGGAAGGGTAAATATCATCTTGGATATATTTATCAGAAACTTCGTAATGGAAAATATGAACATGTGTGGGGTCATGCTGTGAGTACTGATCTTTTTCATTGGACATTGTACACAGACATGTTGGATGTGAAAGACGGAGATATGGAAGAAGGTATTTTTAGCGGCGGCGCCTTTTTATCGAAAGAAGGAGTTCCTCATATTATATATCATGGCCAAGGAGCCTCGGCTAACCTTATAGCATACGCTACGGACGATGAGTTGAAAGCGTGGAAGAAATTTGAAGGCAACCCGGTGTTAAAAACACCTGCTTCGGATGACCCCTTTGGAAATTCAGGAAAGTATACGGCGTGGGACCCGGAAGGCTGGTACGATAAAAAGGCAGGTTATTACTACCAGATATCCGGTGGCAAAACACCAGCATTGTTCAAGTCAAAAGATATGTACAAATGGGAACATCTTGGTCGGTTGCTGGACAGTAGCAAAACCATGTTGTATACATCTGAAGATCTCTCTTGTCCTGATTTCTTTTCAATTGATAAGAAATCAATGCTGCTTTTTATCAGTCATAATATAGGCGCGCAATATTATATTGGCGGTTTTGCAAATGATAAGTTTTCCATAGAACAGCATGGGAGGATGAACTGGCCGGGGGGAACATTCTTTGCGCCAGAACAGTTGCAGGATGATAAAAGTAGGAATATTATTTGGGGCTGGGTGCTGGAACGTAAACCTTCTGATTTTAAAGATTATGGCTGGTCGGGCATTATGAGTTTACCGCGCGTTCTTTCACTCGCTAAGAACGGCACACTTCAAATCAACCCGCCCGAAGAAGTTAAAGCCATAAGACTGGACGAAATAAACGAGGCCGATATCATCCTCCCACCCAACAAAGAGCAGCTGTTAAAAGCAAGCGGAAAATCCATCGAGCTTAAAGTCGAAATAGCTGGCGGAACAAAATCTCCTTACGGAGTTAAAGTTTTTTGCAATCCCAACGGCAGCGAAGAAACAGTAATCAGCTATGATCCGCTTAAAAAACAATTGGTGGTGAACTTCAGCAAATCCTCAGTAAG
>DASUFG010000463.1:0-3373 GCA_036274715.1 Agriterribacter sp. | reverse complement strand
AAATTTTTTTCTCCCAAAAGCGTGGTAACGATGCAGGAACTGGGTCGCGCAATGATCAATGCTGTAACTGTCGGTTATCCCAAAAACATACTGGAGATCTCAGATATAAAGAAACTTGCCAAAGGATAGTGTATTTTTTATTCCTTGTTGTTAATCATTAATTGTATATTTTGTTTCTTCTGTAATTCCTTTCCAGGTATCTGTTCTGAATGGCGCGGCCGGGAAACCTTCTTTGTTAAACAAATTATCATCGCCTGCAAAATCGCACCAGCCATATCTCACGGCAACCGGGCTGGTTACTTCATCCGCAAATACGATTACGTTACTGCCATCTATATAAGCTTTGGCATAATGAAACTGTTTATCAGCGCCTGCTATTTCAAATCCTTTTAAATAGCCGTATTTATCTTTTACCATTAAACCACTGCCCGTATGAGTGAAGCTGATGGTGACTTTGTTTCCATCCGTTTTCATTGATTCATACATGGGGCCGCTATATACGTTGTTACTGCCATAAGTATTGTGCAGGGCAATGGCAGCAAGTCGCTTGCCTACATCCTGCTTGTTTTTGGGGTGAATATCCGTAGCGTTTCCGATGTCGGTGGTAACCGCCATTCCTGTGTTGGGCAATGCTAAAGTATTGGTTTGTGCCTCGCGCAGTTCGGCCCAGCTGCTTCCTTTTTCACTGTTACCATTGCCTGCATTAAAACTGGCCAACTGCACAAAGTAAAAAGGAAAATCACCCTGCTTCCAGCGGCTACGCCAGTCATTGATCATTAAGGGAAATGCTTTGCTGTATTGATAAGCCCTGCCTGCATTGGATTCACCCTGGTACCAGATAACGCCCGCCATGGCGTAGGGGATCAAAGGGTTGACCATGGCATTGAATAATAAGGTAGGGTAACTGTTAGGCCCAATCGAAGTGGATCCGGCAATCAATTTCTCCACCTTAAAGTGCCAATCGCCGGACAAGGCAATCATCTTTGCACCCACTGTTAAGCTTAGTCCATCTGCATCACCATACAAAC
The DNA here is from genome assembly GCA_036274715.1 of Agriterribacter sp. Classification (GTDB taxonomy): domain Bacteria; phylum Bacteroidota; class Bacteroidia; order Chitinophagales; family Chitinophagaceae; genus Agriterribacter. Next base: position 2,345 of record DASUFG010000463.1, on the reverse strand, counting down.
CACCGCCACCACCGGTGTCTTCCACCCTCACGGCAATTACATTTTCACCTGCCTTCAATACGCCCGCTGGAATGTCATAGGAGCGCTTTTCATTATATCCATTGGTACTCCCTGCTTTTACGCCATTCATATACGTAATATCATTGTCGTCTATCATTGCTAAAGAAAGTTGGGCGGGTTTGCCGGCGTCTTCCGCAACAATGTTTATTGTTTTACGAAACCAAACTACACCATCAACGCCAGCTAAACCGCGTGATTCCCAGAGACCGGGCAATTGCATTTGCGGCCATTGGCTATCGGGGGTATTGGGTTCTTTCCAGGTATCCGCATCGCTTGCGTCAAGTGAACCCTGCAAGGCTTCTATTGTTTTTCGGGATTCCGCCGACCTGGCTTTCGATAACGAATCGAGATTGAGAGAAGGCATTCCGGCAATCATATTTTTAAATTCATCGCTGTTTTCAAAAGCCTCCCTGCTCGTCCAGGTTTCTACCATGGTACCACCCCATGAAGTATTGATGAGCCCGATGGGAATTTTCAATGTATTGTAAAGTTCTCTTGCAAAGAAATATCCAACCGCCGTAAAATCGCCGGCTGTGGACGGGCTGCATATTTCCCATTCGCCACCGGTAATATCTTCCTGGGGTGAAGTGCCTACGGTATTGGGTACTTTAATATGACGGATCATGGGATAATCCGCCGCCGCTATTTCTTCCTGGTAATGGTTGATTTTCCCCCAGCCTTCAATGGGCATCTCCATATTCGACTGCCCGGAGCATATCCACACTTCGCCTACATATACATCGGTAATAGTAAGCGCATTCTTTCCATTTACCGTTAAACTATAGGGCCCGCCGGCAGCTTCCTGGTCCAGGTGAACCATCCACTTGCCTGTTTTATCAGCCTTTATTGTTTTGGTTTGATGATTGAACTGTACGGTAACTTTTTCTTTGGGGTTTGCCCAGCCCCAAACCGGAATAGTTTTGCCGCGTTGTAATACCATATGCGCTCCAAAAATTTTGGGAAGCCGCACGTCTGCGATGAGCGAATAGCAAATCAAAAGAGCGAATAGTGAAAGACTTGTTTTTTTCATATTGCAAATATTAAATTGAATATTCAGAGAAATAAAGGCGTGTTAATGTTTAACAGAATGAGGAAACGCCTCCTGCATTTGTTACACTACATTTTACATGCATCACCCACCATTCCTTCAAGAAAAGATTATCTTTTTTCCGTCAGGTTTTTGGCTTCAATAAAAATCTGTTTCACATCCGGGAACGCTGCATTGATATTTTTTTCGAGGCGGTTCACTACGTTGGCAACGTCATAACTGCTGATATCTTTATTAAATTCAACATCCAGCGCGAGCAATACTTCGTGGGGCCCCATTTGCATAGTCAGGGGCTTACGGAGTTTAAATACATCAGGGTCTGCTTCCACTATATCGTAAATGCCTTTCACCTTTTCCCGGTTCGCACTTTCACCAATTAATAATTTTCTGCTTTCGGTAACCATAATAATGGCAACGCCGGCAAGTACAAGTCCAATAATAATCGAGGCTACCCCATCAATAACGGGCTTTTGAAAATAATGACTCAGGTGAATACCTGCAAATGCAATAAATAGCCCGGCAAGTGCTGCCGCATCTTCGTAAATAATAACAAATAGCGCCGGATCTTTGCTCCATCTCAGTTTATGCCAGAAATTACCGCGGCCTGCACGTTTAATGAATGTACGAACCGAAATGATAAAAGATGTTCCTTCAAACACTACAGCTACAGCCAGTACAATATAATTCCACATGGGGTCGTGCAGTTGTTCAGGATGCTGTATATGAACAATGCCTTCATATACCGACATGCCGCCACCGATGCCGAAAATAAGTACCGAAACAATAAGCGACCAAAAATAAATTTCCTGTCCATGGCCAAATGGGTGCATTTCATCTGCAGGCCGTTTGCTCCGGTGTATGCCCAATAACAACAATAGCTGGTTGCCCGAATCAACGGTACTGTGTATCCCTTCAGAGAGCATGGAAGAACTGCCGGTAAACGCGGCCGCAATGAATTTAATAACACCTATTCCCGCGTTGGCAGCCAGTGCGGCATAAATGGTGATGTTAGATTTTCCTTCCATCGCTTGTAAAAAATCAACAGCAGGTATTATTGAATGTTATGGAATTGTACAATTAAAAATAATGTAAAATCCGGGATGTTACCCTATAGACATATTTCAGTTTGCCATTGTCAGTGTTGGGCCGGGTATCACCAGGTTTCCAGATCCCGGTTCATCTTGCTGCAAATCCGTACCACCCGTGCCTCCTGGCTGTGGGCTTTTCGCTTCAATCC
>DASUFG010000462.1:0-3352 GCA_036274715.1 Agriterribacter sp. | reverse complement strand
ATACCTTGTCATTCTTTTTGTGTCAATGCCGGTATTGGTTAGCATTCTTTTAAGTGTGGCATTAGGGTTTTTGATGGCCTGCATAGGATTTAATGTAATGCACGATGCTAACCACGGAAGTTATTCGGGCAAGAAATGGGTAAACAACACACTCGGACTCACCATCAATGCTTTGGGTGGCAACAATTTCATATGGAAACAAAAACACAACATTATCCATCATACCTATACCAATGTGGATGGCGTAGATGATGATATTGCCAAGAGCCCTTTTATCCGTATGTGTAAAACACAAGCCTGGACACCCATGCATAAAATACAGCATATATACACACCATTTCTATATGCGATAAGTTCTTTGCTATGGATCCTTTTCCAGGATTTTGAAAAGTATTTTAAGCGGAGGGTAGCGAGCACGCCATTGAAAAAAATGTCGGGAAGTGATCATTTCATTTTTTGGATCAGCAAAATAATGTATGTTTTATTTTATATTGTTCTACCCATTGCGCTGATAGGTTGGCAGGGTTGGTTAATATTTTTCCTGGGCATGCATGCGGGTCTTGGATTTACGTTAGCCATTGTATTTCAATTGGCTCATGTAGTGGAAGAAACTGAATTTGAAGTTGTCGCCATTGATGAAACCAAATTAATCGAAAATGAATGGGCGATTCACCAGGTAAAAACAACAGCCAATTTTTCGCCAGGCAATAAACTGGTTTCCTGGCTTGCCGGTGGCTTAAATTACCAGATAGAACATCACCTGTTTCCGCGCATCAGCCATGTGCATTACCCCGCTTTAAGCAAAATAGTACAAGCGCAATGCCTGGCTTTTAACCTTCCTTACAATAGCATTCCCACTATGCGCCAGGCGGTGAATTCACACTTTCGTTTTATTAAAGAATTGGGAAAAAAATAGACTTACCGGCAGCTGATCTGAACACCGGACTACCGTGTTAATGCATCATTCAGTCTTTTTTGAAAAACGCATCATCGCGATGTCATCCATCATCAAAGTGAGGGAGTTTTCATGAACAGTGTACCGGTTTATTTTTTTGAGTGTAGTTACAAACGCAGGTTCTCCCTCTCCGGGACACATCATCCGGGTCATCGCCATGTCGTCACCAAATAAAATTTTCTGATCATCTGCCTGGAGTTTGCCCCGGTACGAATTACAACTGGTATTGCCGCTAAAGCTACTATCTGAGGTATCAAAGGTGATAAAGGGCTTTTTATCCGGGTACAGTCCCTGGAAGGCGATGCGTGGACCGGAAATATATTCCAGTTGCCAGGTACCATTGAGTCTGGAACTACCGGAGGATGCCGCCATATTGTTGCTTTTTGCATTGTTTACGTTGGCGCTTTTACAGTCCGAAAAAAACAGCAAAACACCAAATCCCATTACAATAATTTGCTTCATAAAAATCTCGTTGCGACATAAATACGGGTTAAACCCCGCCCAATCATCATTCATTGATCACCACTATAAATATACTGGCTTCAGCTGTAAAATAGCAGATTCATTGTTAATAATTGCTTATCGCTATATTCAATTAACATTCTGGTAAAATGCCTCCGTGAGGATCCAATTTATCTATGAATTGATTTAGTATGCTTCGTGAAATTGTACGTCTTTTAGTACATTGCCAAAGTATTGATCCCGACATCAGCTAAATCATCGCCATGAAAAGCGTTTATTTGAAAATCGTACTCTCGCTGTCCTGCTTGCTACCTGCTGGTTTTTTGCAGGCACAACAAACCACAGGTAAAGAAAGATTTGCCGGGTTACATTTTGATTTTCATGCCGGGATAACGGATTCGGGTATCGGCAAAACATTCACCCCGGAAATGATTGACTCCCTGCTGAGCATGGTGAAGCCAGACTTTATACAGGTAGATTGTAAAGGGCACCCCGGCGTATCCAGCTATCCTACAAAGGTTGGACATCCGGCCCCAGCTATCGAAAAAGACATTCTGAAAATATGGCGTGCTGTAACGGAAAAGTATGGTGTGCCCCTATATGTTCATTATTCGGGCATCTGGGATAACGAGGCGTTGAAGGCTCACCCCGAATGGGCGAGGTATAATGCAGATGGTAACCCTAACGTCAATGCAACGTCGCTGTTCAGTGACTATAAAACCGAATTATTGATTCCACAGCTCAAAGAACTGGCTACATCATACCATTTGGATGGCGTATGGGTGGATGGAGATTGCTGGATGCTTTCGCCGGACTATTCTCCTGCCTCCAAAGGGGCATTTACAAAAGAAACGGGCATTAGTGCCGTTCCCGGAAAGAAAGATGACCCCTATTATTTTGAATGGATGGAGTTTAACCGGAAAAAATTCAGAGACTACATTACGCTTTACGCTGATGAAGTGCATAAGGTTGCTCCAAATTTTAAAGTGACCAGCAATTGGTCGTTTTCATCTATGATGCCGGAGCCGGTGGATGTGCCGGTAGATTATCTTTCTGGCGATGTAGCAGGAAGCAATAGCATTTACAGTTCTGCCTTTGAAAGTCGCTGCCTGGCACTGCAGGGCAAACCGTGGGACCTGATGTCGTGGTCTTTTGCCTGGAAAAATAATGCCAAGGCAACCAAATCTGTGTTGCAGTTACAGCAGGAAGCCGCTGAAGTGCTGGCAATGGGAGGCGGGTTTCAAACCTACTGGCAGCAAAACCGGGATGGAACACCCGAACCATACCAGTTCCGTAAGATGCAGGAGATCGTAGCGTTCTGCAAGGAAAGAAAAGCATTTACTTTTAACGGCGCAATGGTCCCGCAAATCGGGATATTATATTCTACTTACGCATGGAAAAGGATCCCCAATGATGGTTTATACAATGCGGACGGGCAGGAAGCGATGAAGGGCGTATTAAACATGTTATTGGATAGCCAATTACCTGCTGAAATATTAATGGATCACCAGTTAAAGGGGCGACTGAATAAATATCCATTGCTGATCATCCCCGAATGGACACATATTGATCCTGCTATTCGCGAACAGGTACTGGACTACGTAAAACAGGGCGGTAATCTTTTAATCATAGGCGCGGAAGCTATACAGGATTATGCAAATGAACTGGGTGTACGCATTTCTTCTCCCATGCTGGAAAAAACGGCCGTTTTTGCGGGTTTTGCGGATCGCATTGTACTGATGCAAACCAATTTTCAGCCTACAAAACCTAACGAGGGTACAACCGTATTCGGAACACAATTCAAAGCAGACGACCTGCGCTTTACCACCGAAAATTATCTTGCCTCATTAACGCCTTATGGAAAAGGAAAAATAGCCGGCATTTATTTGAATATAGGAAGCTTTTATAATAACAACCAAAACCCTGTTTCGATTT
>DASUFG010000461.1:0-5697 GCA_036274715.1 Agriterribacter sp. | reverse complement strand
GGTAAAATGGCGTTAAGATTATAAATATATTTTTCAGGTATGGATTGCTCCACATCAAAATGAAAAAAATTCTGCAGGGCATTCACGTCTGCGTCCGTTCGCGATGACCCGGTAAGTACAAGCGTTTGCTTAAAAAGTACATGCATTGCCTGCTGTATTTCGGATTGGATGGTAACCGCATTATCCTGTATCTGAAACCCGGCATAAGCGGCCCCTTCATATGCAACTTCTATGAAATATCTATACATGAAAATATCTGCTTTAACTGGATCGCAACAAAACTAAAACAATAAGAACACAGTATGCACCCGTTGCATTTAAATTTTGCTGCACATAACAGCAAACAAACCGCTTTCCAAACGCAGGTATTATAGTACCCATGATTTCGGTTTAACCATACAATTACCGGGTATTCATACTTTTATTGCCAGTAATTCGTTGATAAAGGTCTGCGCACCTGGCGCCAATGGATGCATAAAACACCAACCGGGTTATGATTTATGTATATTTTAGTATTTCATTACCATCGGCATTGGCAACCGAGTTTTAGTTTTGATGTGAATTAAAAACCATTCTTATGAAAATTAGAGAGAAGCTTGTTTATCTGATCACTTTTTTGTTGTTCACCGCACCTGCAGTTCAGGCACAATTCCTCAAAAAAGCACTGGGCGACTCTTCTTCAACCGCCCTTGTCAATAATGTACTGGGCTCTGGAGGAGGCAGTTTAAGTACAAACGAAATCGCGGCGGGACTTAAAGAGGCACTGTCAGTGGGCGCTGAAAAAGCAGGCAAAAATCTTTCCTCCCTGGATGGATATTTTGGCAATGCCGCAATCAAAATTCTGATGCCGGATGAAGCCAAAAAAGCAGAAGAGAAACTACGGGCAATCGGGTTAGGTAAACAGGTAGATGACGCTATCCTTTCTATGAATCGCGCCGCGGAAGATGCAGCTAAATCTGCCGCCCCTATTTTTGTAAATGCTATTAAGCAAATGAGCATAAAAGATGCCGCAGGCATATTAAAAGGAGGCGATTTTGCTGCTACCGATTATCTAAAGGATAAAACCACTCCGGCGTTAACCGAATCCTTTAGACCGGTAATTGAAAAGTCGTTAGAGAAGGTGGACGCAACTAAGTATTGGAACGCCATCTTTACAACCTATAACAAGTTTACGTTGAAAAAAATCAACCCTGATCTCTCCGCTTATGTAACCGAGAAAGCTTTGTCGGGCATTTTTTACCAGGTGGGTCAGGAAGAGCAGCAAATCAGAAAAGATCCCATGGCGAGGACTTCCGATATACTGAAGAAAGTATTTGCAGAGAAATGATAATTACAACATCGCTAAAAATACTCTTCTACTTTACCGTCATTAAAGCCTACTATTATTCTCGTTGCCATTTTCACGAAAAGTCCGCTTTCTACAACACCGGGTATTGCATTTATTTTCGCTTGCAACGACGGAGGATCGGGGATCAATTTAAAATGGCAATCCAGGATATAATTCCCATTGTCTGTTATAAAAGACGTATCACCTCTTTTTCTTTGCATTGTTGTGCAACCCAACAATGCCAGGTGCCGGGCGGTATGTTCCCACCCGAAAGGAATCACTTCAACCGGCAAAGGAAACTTCCCCAGGGTTTCAACCATTTTACTTTCATCCACAACAACAATAAACTCGCTGCTGTTAAAGGATACAATTTTCTCTCTTAACAGGGCTCCACCACCGCCCTTAACCAGGTTAAGCCCCGCATCCACTTCATCCGCGCCATCAATATCTATATCAATATGGTCAACCGCATCCATTTCAGTAATTGGTATTTCACATTCCGCGGCTAATTTTTCCGTTTCCTTTGAAGTAGCAACGGCGGTGACCTTCATTCCGTTTTTTATTTTTTGAGCAAGGTATTGAATGACCCAGAAGGCTGTTGAGCCAGTGCCTAAACCCACCGTCATTCCATTTTTGACATATTCTATGGCTTTGTGAGCCGCCGCTTGTTTTGCAATCATATTATTTCAATTCCCGGTAATATAAATTCTTCGCTTCCACCATCATTCCGGCGTTGTGACATTGGATAACAAATTTACCCTCTTTATACTCATCATCGCGATAACTCATGACCAGTTGGTCTTTCACCCATATATTAATGCTGTCATCTACCGCCCTTACCCTCATGACAAACCATTCACCATCTTTGGTAAGTAATGCAGTAGCCTTGCCGGTAGGTTTTCCCGGTTTCCACAACCACCCCGTATAGGCTTCCTGGCTATTACAAATTTGCGCTTCATATCCCCGGGGAAATCCATTAACATCTTCAGGCTCATGCGCCCTTATATACAATCCGCTGTTTGCACCCTTGCCCATATCCGTTATTCTGAATTCCCCCTTCACTTCAAGATTTTTAACAACAGGGTCCGCATACAAATGCCCCCGTCCTCCTTCTCCAATAATCACTCCCGCCTTCACCTTCCATTCCGCATCACCCCTTGCTACCCACCCCGAAAGGTCTTTTCCGTTAAAAAGGGATATCCATTCGGTCTTTGAATTCCATGAGATGGTAACAATGAACACCAATAATAATGCCGTCCAGGTAGATAGATATTTCATGATCGCAAATTTTAAAAAGTTAATCATAAAACAAGAGCTTTTTTCAACAACCATATACCGGTTGTGATGTAAATTATTCAAATGGCAAGAGAAAAGCAATGTTGTTCAATACACGAAAGATGATTTATTTTTAGGTATGCGCATCTATTACCTATTGCTGTCGGGCACAATTGCAATGGGCTTTTGTATCCCTTTGAAAAAAAGCGTTCATCCGTTTGCTCACTCTCAAAATGATACGGCCATTATACAGGTTGTACCTATTGGAGGAAATACCTGGGTTAAAACTAATGCAACTGAAGGAGAGAAAATTACTGAAAATGGTATCAATGACTGGAAGGATAAAAACGCGGTATTTACCACCTATGTCAGCTTTGCCCATGCCGGAAAATTACACTTATCCGTAAAAGCAGGCGTTCATTCGGGTAAGAGTCGAATCCGGATCAGTATCAGCAACAAAAAGAAAGACCTTGATATTGACGGATCGGCACTCAGGGTTTACCCGGCGGGAACATGGACTATTAATAAACAGGGCTATGTTTCCATACAACTACAGGGAATAAGCAATACGGGTGGCTCATTCGGTAACGTGGCTTCATATTCAATAAGTGGCACCGCCGTGGATGATCAAACTGTGTATGTAAAAAACAACGCAGACAATTACTTTTATTGGGGAAGAAGAGGTCCTTCCACGCATGTGAATTATATGCCCCCCGCAACAGATAGTATAGAATGGTTTTATAATGAGGTTACGGTTCCCGCTGGATTTGATCCTGTGGGCTCCTATTATATGGCCAATGGTTTTAATAATGGATATTTTGGGATGCAGGTTAATTCCCCGACAGAAAGAAGAATTTTATTTTCCGTTTGGAGCCCTTACCATACCGATAGCCCCGAAAGCATCCCCGACAGCATGAAAATTACACTGCTCATTAAAGGAGAGGATGTAAAAACGGGTGAATTTGGAAATGAGGGTTCAGGTGGACAAAGTTATTTTTTATACAATTGGATAACCGGCAATACTTACAAATTTTTGTTGCATGCTCAACCAGATGGATTGGATAACACCACCTATACCGCTTATTTTTTTGTTCCTGAAAAAAGGGAATGGAAACTGATAGCCAGTTTCAAACGCCCCAAAACAAATACCTACTTAACTAAACTGTATTCTTTCCTGGAAAGTTTTGACCCCGAAACAGGAAACATAGAAAGAAAAGTGTATTTCAACAATCAATGGGTGGGGTATGCTGACGGAAACTGGCGGGAACTTACCCATATGCAATTTACAGCGGATGCAACGGCACAAAAAAGCTATCGCATAGACTTTGCCGGCGGTGTGGAAAACGGAAAAGGATTTGTTTTACGTAGCTGTGGCTTCTTTAACGACTCCTCCAAAATAGGTACAGCGTTTTCAAGACCAGCTTTAGGCAAAACACCTGGTATCCATGTTGAAACATTACCCTGAAATTCAGGTCGCTTTCAACATACCGTTAAGCAAGTAGTTGACGACAATGCCGGTTAGTAATGAGATAGAAAAACTGATGAGTGAACCAATTAAAACATATTCCGTTTTTTCTTCCTGGCGGTCTTTTTCACTAAATCGAAGCAACCCCTTGGCCGTAATTAAAAGTCCGATCGCCGCATACTGGTTTTGCAACAAAAAGGTGAGAATGATAATTCGTTCCACGATGCCAATCCACTTGCCTGCATCGGTGAGTCCTGCACTCCGTGGTAACTGGTCGCTCCATTTCCGGGTCATTTGACCGACCATAATTCCCGCCGGAAAGCTCAGCAATACATAGGCTGTTGTAAGAAGCCAGAAACGATTATTTACACTCAATGCCTTTACTATTTCCTTTATATCATCGATGGTATAGAAAGCATAATACCAACAGGTTGCAATAACCAGCAGGTGCAGCAATTGGTCAACCAAAAAATATACGATGGTTTTAGGGCGGTACGACTTCCATCCGTCAATGAGCGTGTGCGTAACAAATATGACCAGTGCAAAATACCAATACTGCATGCCCATAAAAACCAGTGATAACGTAGCCGATATCAAGGCATGCACATACAGCCATGGCGAGATGAAATGCCTGGTATAGCGATCCTCAATCCATTTTTTGGATTGCAATACAAAATCTGCCAGCAGGTGTGCGAGAATCAATTTTATCAGCCAGCCCGTGCTCATAACAGCTTAAATTGTGTAATTACTTTATTGTACTCTTTTAATATCTTCTCTATTTCCGTCCATCCCGCCGACTGTGCATGCTTATTAACGGTAGATTGCTTTCTTTTTAGCTTTTTTGCAACTTCTGTTTGGCTTTGCTCTTTTAAAAGCTCAAACACCACTTCCGCCTGCTTTGCAGTTAATCTTTTTACCAGGTAATCTGCAAAATACCCCATCACCCGAAAAGCAGTGTTGGCGCTTTCATCTGCCGACTGAATGCATAAACGTTGATCATCTTTTAGCTGGTCAAACATTCTTCCCGACAAAACAAAGGCTTCACTGTTCGCGGTTCGTAATACCTTTACCGGGGCCGTTACTTTGCCAATGCCAATACTAATTCGAACATCATATATTGTAGATAATTTCCGCGCCTCGGTTCTGAGCTGAAAGGCTAATTTTAATGCCTCCGAAACATCTTTAATATACACCTGGAAACTATCGCCCCGGTAAAACTCGAACAGGTAATTTTTTAATACAGCACTTAACTGCGCAACCAGGTTTTTACCCTGCCTGGGCGCCGGGAGCGTTGAGTTTACAATGTCGGCAGTTATAACAGCAGCAAGAGGCATGTAATTCTTTGTGTCTCAAATATAGCCTAAAAAGGCGATATTTTTAAATTATAGCCTAAAAAGGCGATATTTTTAAATTATAGCTTAAAACTAGAATAATAGCATGTTTCATTAACCGCGCGATATGCCCCAAAAAAATCCAGTACCTCACGGGCTTAACACTAATCTTCCAATCCCCATGTCTTCCCTTTCATCGTAGCAGGCACACCATCGCTCAACCATTGTGCGGGGCGGTGACCTTTCAACTGCCAGTCAAAAAACTGCTGCTCCCTGATCTGAATATCTTTCCTGTTTTT
>DASUFG010000460.1:0-4434 GCA_036274715.1 Agriterribacter sp. | reverse complement strand
TAATCGAAACGGCCCGATGCACCACCATGACCAAAATCCATATTAGTATGCAACAGCAGGATATTATGATCAGTCTTCATGGCTCGCAGCTTGGCTACCCATTTGGCCGGTTCAAAATATTGTACCTGGCTATCGTGTAGCCCAGTGGTCACCAATATATTCGGGTAACTTTTCCGCCCAACATTTTCGTAAGGCGAATACGACTTCATATAGTCGTAGGCTTCTTTGTTAGCCGGGTTACCCCACTCATCGTATTCATTGGTGGTTAGTGGAATGCTCGCATCGAGCATGGTATTCACCACATCCACAAAGGGTACCTGTGCTATTACACCATGCCATAAATCAGGCGCCATGTTTAACACAGCACCCATCAATAAACCACCTGCACTTCCACCCTGTGCATATAAATGCGCCCGGGAAGTGAATTTTTCTTTTATCAAATATTCGCCGCAATCAATGAAATCAGTAAAGCTGTTTTTCTTCTTCATCATTTTTCCATCTTCATACCATTGCCTGCCCATTTCCTGTCCCCCGCGTATATGCGCAATGACAAAAACAAAACCCCGATCCAGCAAACTCAGCCTGCTACTGTTAAAGGAGGCATTCATGCTAATACCATAAGATCCATAACCATACAGTAAGAGCGGTGAGTTGCCATCCTTTGTAAATCCCTTTTTGTACACTACCGAAAGGGGAATTGAGGTTCCGTCTTTTGCAGTAGCATACAGCCTTTCTGTAACATAATTTTCGGTATTATAGCCCCCTACCACTTCCTGTTGCTTCATCAATTTCTTTCCCCGCGTATCCATATTGTAATCGTAGGTAGAAATAGGCGTAACCAAAGAAGTATAAGTATAACGCAGTGTAGTACTACCAAACTCCGGATTGTCGCCTACAGAAGCATAGTAAGCCGGTTCTCCAAAATCAATATAATGCTCCTTGCCAGAAGGAATGTTGCGAATGCGCAATTGGATCAGCCCATTTTTGCGTTCGGTAATTACGAGATAATCTTTAAATACCTCAATCGCTTCAAGCAACACATCAGTGCGGTGTGGGATTACTTCCTTCCAGGCGCTACTATCCGTTTTATTCAACCGACATTCCATTAGCCTGAAATTCTTGGCATTGAGGTTGGTAACAATGAAAAATTTGTTGCCGAGGTCGTCAATACTATACAACACCTCCTTCATGCGGGGTGCAAAAACGGTAAAAGCGGCGTTGGGCGCATCGGACTTAATAAACCGAAGTTCATTGGAAAGTGTGCCTTGCGAATCGATGAAAATAAATTTGCCGGATTTTGTTTTTCCCACACCAATATAATTCGTGGGGTCTTTTTCTTCATATACCGTTATATCCTGCGATTCGGGCGAGTTTAATGCGTGACGTTTTATTTTTTCGGTGAGTAATGTGGTGGGATTGTTGAGCGTGTAAAATAGCGTTGTGTTATCGCTGGCCCATACAGACCCTTCACTGGTTCCATGTATGACATCTTCCAATAATTTACCCGTTTCCAGGTTTTTTATATAGATGATGTATTGGCGGCGCGATAAAGTATCAACACTAAAAGCCAGTAACTTATTGTCGTCACTCACATTGAAACCTGTTGCAGAATAATAGGGATGATTTTTAGCCAGTTCATCTACATCCAGCAAAATCTCTTCAGGCGCATCCAGGTTTCCTTTTTTGCGGCAGTATTTGTAATATTGCTTCCCATCTTCTGAACGCGTATAATAAAAATAACCATTCTTAAAAACCGGAACGGATTCATCTTTCTCTTTAATCCTTCCTTTCATCTCCTGGTATAGTTTTTCCCGAAAAGCTTTTGACCCGGACATCATCGTATCTAAATAATCATTTTCCTGCTTCAGGTAATCCACCACCCGCGAACTATCGGGGCCCTTCTTAAAATAGTCAATCATCCAGTTGTAGGGATCTGCTACGGTATCACCATGTATAAACCGTTGATGATCCTTTACTTCAGCTATCGGCGCGGTAACGTTAGATGGCCACATATTGGCTACATTTACTTCTCTGGTTGCTGTATTGCATGAAGACATAAAAAATAATCCGGAGATCAATATTGAAAAATATTTTGTCATCAACAAATTTGTTTAAGTGTGTACGTCAGGATGAAAAATCCTTCGCGAAAAACCCTGGAAAAGTGAGCGGGAAAAGGTAGTTCAGAAAACTCTATTTAACAGCTGGTCAATGGAAAGTTGTATGGGTTGAGTGACTTAATTTGTTTTTCATCAGCTCTCTAACCTTATCTGCGATAGCCGGAGCATCAAAGCCACATTCTTTCTGCAATTCTTTCAGCGTTCCCTGTTCTATCACAGTATCCGGGATTCCCATTATGATCACGTCGGCTTTATACTGATGGATCGCCATAAATTCCAGCACGGCGCTTCCGAAACCACCCTGAACAGCTCCATCTTCTACGGTGATTACTTGATCGAATTTACCGAACACTTCATGCAGTAATGGTTCATCCAACGGTTTGGCAAAGCGCATATCATAATGCGCAGGGGTTAGCCCTTCTGTTCTTAATTCGCGCAAAGCTGCTGCTGCAAAATTCCCCGGATGGCCAAAAGACAATATCGCGATATCCTTTCCTTCTTTTAATTTTCGTCCGGTACCGATGTCTATTTTCTTCATCTCGGTCCTCCATTCGGGCATCACCCCTTCCCCGCGGGGATAGCGGATAACAAAAGGAGATATGGTACTGTCTAACTGGGCTGTATACATCAGGCTTCTCAGCTCACTTTCATTCATAGGTGCGCTCACAACCATGTTGGGAATGCAGCGCATATAGGCAATGTCATAAGCACCATGATGAGTGGCACCGTCTTCACCCACCAACCCGGCGCGGTCTAAACAAAAGATCACCGGCAGGTTTTGAATAGCCACATCATGCACTACCTGATCGTAGGCCCTTTGCATAAAAGATGAATAAATATTACAGAACACTTTCATACCCTGGGTAGCCATGCCTGCACTTAGTGTTACGGCATGCTGCTCACAAATGCCCACATCAAAAGCCCGGTCGGGCATTTTGTCCATCATAAATTTTAATGACGACCCCGATGGCATCGCAGGTGTAACTCCAAAAATCTTATTATTTTTCTCCGCCAACTCTATAATGGTATGTCCAAAAACATCCTGGTATTTTGGTGGTTGTGGAAGATCGAATTTTTTCTTGTATATCTCGCCCGTGATCTTATCGAACAAGCCTGGCGCATGCCATTTTGTTTGATCTTTTTCTGCCAGAGAATATCCTTTCCCTTTAACCGTAAGGATATGCAATAATTTTGGCCCAGGGATTTTTTTCAAATCCTGCAAAACATCTACCAGTTTGGCAATATTATGTCCATCAATAGGACCAAAATAACGGAGGTTCAATGCCTCAAAAAGATTACTGCTTTTGCTCACAAACCCCTTGATACTATGTTCGAGCTTACTGGCCATTTCCCGGGTAAAGCGCTTTCCTATGGGCAATTTGCCTAACGCTTTCCAGATATCGTCCTTGAGTTTATTATAAGTTTGAGAAGTCGTAATGTCTGTCAGGTATTCTTTTAAGGCTCCCACATTCTGGTCAATGCTCATGCAATTGTCGTTGAGAATGATCAACATATCGGCATCGGCAACGCCGGCATGGTTCATCCCTTCAAAAGCAAGCCCCGCAGTCATCGCACCATCTCCAATCACAGCAACCGATTTTCTGTCTTCACCCTTGTATTTGGCGGCCATCGCCATACCCAAAGCAGCCGAAATAGAAGTAGAGGAATGCCCGACACCAAAGCTATCGTACTCACTTTCAGCCCTACGTGGAAAACCGCTTAAGCCTTTATACTTTCGATTGGTAAAAAAATTGTCTCTTCTGCCCGTTAAAATCTTATGCCCGTAAGCCTGGTGGCCTACATCCCAAACCAACTGATCGTAAGGAGTATTGAATACATAGTGCAGCGCCACTGAAAGTTCCACCACGCCAAGGCTTGCCCCAAAATGGCCACCGTGAACGCTCACCACATCAATAATGTACTGCCGCAGTTCATCGCAAACCTGGAGCAACTGCTCCTTGCTTAGCTTTTTTAGATCGTTCGGGCTGTTGATCTCCTGCAACAGCATTCCCGGTGTAATTTCCATGTAAACCTGTTAAATCAGAAACAAAAATAAGGTTTAAATAGCTTTTAATTGAAGTATTTGCCAGCGCTATTTCCCTGCCAAAAACAACTCCAAAAAGCGATTGCTCTTTCTGCAGCCGTTGACCCGCATTTTTAGCCATTAATAATACAATATGTCGCGCAGGAAGCAGAAATGTTTAGATTTGAACATGCTATCTAAAATATCAAGATACTGGTGGTGCCAGATTTTCGGCTGGGGGATGTTCGCGCTCATTAACATATTTTTTGCCTATACTTACGATAAAGTAATATC
>DASUFG010000459.1:0-3468 GCA_036274715.1 Agriterribacter sp. | reverse complement strand
AATTGAGCTCAACGCCTTTTACCAAATCGGCAGCGAGTTGGTTTAGCTGTTGCGTCATGAGTTTACTTACGCTTTGCCTTACCATCGTAGAAGTGCTGGTTCCCCCGCTGCTCTCAAAAGGGTTCTCGGTCATAAACCTGTTCAATAACAACAAGGAAAAAACCTGTTTGTTCATTTCTGCTTCATCTTGTTTCAGCATTTCTAACTTTGTTCTTACGTTGGATAAGATATCGTTCGACACCCCATAATTTTTATCTTCTGGCAGGAGGATGTCGAAACTGATTTGCGGTTTTAGTAATTTTCCCGTCATCCTCAGCATCACATCAAAAGGGATTTTTTGCAGGTAGGTGTTTCTTTGCGCATCACTCGCTTCTCCCAACTGATTTTTCACCAGGTCGAGTGGTGCTGCATTGGCCGTATATTTTGCGGTAATATCCAGGTCGGCATCGGTAGGCTCACCACCCCATATTATTTTGCTTCCCTTTACCAAATCAAATTTTCGGTTAATGAAGTTAAAAGTGAGATCATATGTGCCTTCTTCTATTTCATATGAACCCGCCAGCGAAATCCTGCCATTAGGTTCAACGCCGGCGCTAAGCTGGGCGCCGCCTTTAATATTCAGAAAGTCACCGCTGCCTTCATCCACGACCAGGGTAAAATCGGCTGCTTTATCCACTTCGATATTCACGGAAACTTCCATTCCCTGTAATGAAGAAGTGTTCAGTGAATCGTATGAGGCCAAAAAAAGCGAGTCATTTTCCGGGGCATCTTTGTCTACGAAAGTTACAATGCCTTCCCTGCTTGCCACACCGGGTTTGCTCTGCGGTAACACGATAGTCATCCTGGTTTTATCATTTATTTTCAACCTGCCATCTACCACTGGCGCCGATTCGGTTCCTTTCACGGTGAGGTTGGTATTAAAATATAGTTGACCATAAAATAAATTGTTATCTTTTTTGGTACTGTTTAAAGCACGGAAATTATCTGCAACCAACTTTAGGTCAAGATCATAGTTTAGAAAATTGGTGGTGTGCGCAATACCATCCAGTGTTAGCTCATTATTGGCTGAGTCCTTTATTGAGAAATTGTTAAAGGCAATTCCCTGGTCGTTTACGGACAATTTTTCCTGGTCAATTGCGAAAACATTATTCAGCATGCTAAGGTTAAAAACCGCCTTGTCGAAATTCAGGTCGCCATTTACTGAAGGTTTTTCGGTAGTGCCCTTTATCAGGAAATTGCCGTTTATGGCACCCGATGCATCCCGGATGGCTCCGGCCGACAAAGCCTGGGCTGTGCTGAGCGGTAATTTGCGGATGTTTAATACAAGGTCGAAACTTTTGGTCGTACTAAAATACTGGCCAACAAGATGCACATCATTGCCTTTTCCGGTAATGGCTACATCGGCATTATACGTATCGGCTGTTTTGTTATCCACAAGCAATTTTATGTTTCCAACCGTATCTTTTTTAATGCTGAAGTTCTCGATAGTAAGATCGCCCACAAAACTGGGTTGTGTGGTTACATCGCTAAGGATAATATCTCCATTGAGGATGCCGTCGGCTAAAGTGGAATCGGGCTGTACAAAACCCGTAAGTGTGGCAATACGAAAATTGGAAAACTTAATTTTCATGGGGGCGTTAGCAGCGTTGGAGGCGCTGTTGATGCTGAGTTGTTCTTCACCCTGGTTTAACATGAAGTTTTGGGCGTTTATCCCCGTTTTGGAAATAACAATGTTGTTATCGGCTGGGGCGCCCCATTTTTTGTAGTTCAGCAACAGGTTTTCGGGGTTCAGTGAAAAGATATATTCTCCCTTATTCACCTGCCGCCATATTCCCCCGACGTTGTATTTTTCCTTGTCTGCCTTATCTTGTATATTGAGCGTGTAGGTAATGGTATTGTTGGCTATCGATGCTTTGAGGCTGGTGGCATGCAAAGCTATATTTTCGCCAAAAGCCATTTCATTTACATCGGCATCAATAACGATAGCACTGTCGGAACTTTCCGCATTGAGTTGGAGATTGCGAATGTGGTTTGCGCCAATAACTACCGCAGGGGCTGCCAGTGATGCATTCCAGCCTTCTTCATTGGAGAAGCGGCTTCTTAACACAACGGAGTCCAGCCTTTTGATATCGGGAACAAAAAATGGTAAGGCCGGTCCATTAACGATATTGGCGTGGATGTTGAAATCATAGGGCGCTGGTTTTTTTAACGAGTCAGCATCCGCAACAGCAAAATAGGGCTGAATTGCCTGCGAAAAAACCGTTCCCAGCTCGGTTAGCTTATATTTTCCCCACAAGGTAGCATTCAGTATACCGGCGTTCAATTGTATATACCGTGCAGTGTCATTAATGCCCGCCAGGAGTTGAATGGAATCCATTTGTAACCTTTGCTGGTTGTGTACGAGCAGCGATTGCAGAATGAATAATTTGCCGTCCAGGCTATCGGGATTGCTGTTTTGAAAATTGCCTTCTATTTTACCACGGTACACCATCATATCCTGGGTGAGGTGTAGCGGCTGCATTTTGATGCTGTCGATTGTCGCATGTAATTGTATGGGCGGATATTCTTTGGAAAGGTCGGCCACGGCATCTGCTGCAAAATGAATATTGGGGTCGGCAATATCTGCATGCACTTTAACCTGCTGCCCGGCAATGGAACCGGATATATTTAAATCGCGATACTCATATTGCTTAAGTATTGCCGATCTTATTTTTCCATCGAGCGAAGCGGCGGCTGATTTCATATCATAGCCTTTTCCTTTAATGATAAAATCAGCGGTAACAGGTCCTACATTTTCTTTGTTTTGTAATATCGTTCCCAGGTCAAGCGATTGCGACTGCAGTTGCACATCGTACACCGATTGTTGTGGGTCTGTCATTTGCCGCATCGTTCCTTTCGCAGCAATATTTCCAAGAGTTGTTTTTAAAACTAAGTTGGCAGACAGGTTTCCCATATTGCCATTTAGTTTACCCGATAATTGCATTTGATCTGGTACAGTGATGTTTTGCGGGATGGTACCGGTGGGTATAAATACATCCATATCCCTTTTGGAGGTACTGATATTTTTTATGGTAAGATCGGCTCCCATTTTATTTATGTCAGGCAGGCCGGTCAAGCTTCCGCTCATATCAAGTTTGGTATCGCGCAGACCGCTGATCTGAAAAACGGGAATCCGCAGATCGGCTACCGTGCCTTTAACCCGGCCGTTGATATACCAGGTGGCAGTAGGATCAGCAAAAGCAGGTTGCGACGCCAGTGACGGAACAAAACTAAGGATGTCCTTTACCTGTATTTTGCTGTTCGCGATATCGGCATCCAAACGCAGCCCACCCATATTTTTCTGAATAGCCGCTATAGATTGGTACTGAACCGCTATCTCTCTTTTTATTTCTGTTCCCGGTGTTTTTATATACAGGTCTTTCAGGTACGCCTGTTTTTCGGCATACAAAAAGGTTGTGCGCAATTCAT
>DASUFG010000458.1:0-5823 GCA_036274715.1 Agriterribacter sp. | reverse complement strand
GATCTTGCAAGCGGTGGCAGCGGAAGTGCCTGGGGCACTAAATATAAAAATGCTTTAACTGACTATGCAGCCAATAACGGAGGGGGTTTAAGTGCTGGTAACCTGGCCGCTGCAACACAATACGCCCGTGAGCAGGCCGATGCGGGTAGAGCAGAACCTGGTACCCAGGCATTTGATGATCTTAAGAATACAATCAGGCACATTAACAATTGGGATATTAAATCCAATACCATTCCCGATGCTCCTGCCACGGGAGGGTCAGCATTGATTCAGAAAAGCCGTTTATATCATGTAGAAGGACAGTGGGACTTGTCGGGCAAGGTGAAGTATTTTAACCTGCTTTTGGGTGGTGATGCACGTGTATATGAGATCATTCCAGATGGGAATAATTTTGTTGATTTCAGCAGGCCGATCGAAGAGCGGAATAAACCAGTGTCGGTCGATGGTAAAGTTCCTGACTCAAGCGATTTCGGAAATAATGTGTATTATAAAAAATTCGGAGGCTTTCTACAGGTTACGAAAACATTATTTGAAGAAAAACTGAAATTATTTGCTTCTTTAAGAGGAGACTACAATCCTGAATTCACTTTTAAATTGACGCCCAGGTTAGCTGCGGTTTATACTTTCAGGCAACACCATAATTTCCGGGTTACCTATCAGCAGGGATATCGTTTCCCGGCGCTGTTTGAAGCACTCTCCTATGTAAATAATGGAAGGGTTAAGAGGGTGGGCAGCCTTTCCTATATTAATGAAGGTTTGGGTTATCTGGACAATAGTTACACACAGTCTTCTGTAGTTAATTTTAATGCAGCGGTTAAGGCAGAAGGCAATACAGATGCCGCCGCGTTGGCGCATCGTGATTTATTGGTGGTGGCAAATTTACCTGATGCGCGCCCTGAAAAAATAAATTCCTTTGAAATTGGTTATAAGAGCGTGGTGTTGAATAATAAACTGGTTCTTGATGTAGATGCCTATACCAACACCTATGACGGTTTCCTCGGGCAGGTACAGGTATTTGTTCCTAAAGATGAAACGGTTGGTTCCGATGCCGCTGTTATAGCTATGGTTGACAGGAATCGTGATCCTACCAATGCAAGTAATGGCAACAGCGCAAGTAAAGGCCAGGACCGCTACCGTGTGTATACCAACGCGAAAAACCAATATACCAATTATGGATTCGCGGCGGGAGCCACATACGTTTTTTATAGGAAATTTAAACTGGCAGGGAATGTCAGTTTTAACAAAATGAAATCAAATAAAGAGAAAGATGTTTTCGTAACCGGATTCAATACACCTGAATGGTCAGCAAATATTACATTCGGCAACCGGGAGATCATCAAAAACCTTGGATTTAATATCGTATACAGGTGGCAGCAGTTATTCCTGTGGGAAAGTCCACTTGTTACCGGTACCGTGCCCGCTATCCACACCTTCGATGCCCAGGTGAGCTATACATTGCCAAAGCTTAAAAGCACAATTAAAACGGGCGCCGCCAATATTTTCAACAGGCGCTATATACAATATGCAGGCGGTCCTACACTGGGAGGACTTTATTATGTTGCCATTACGGTAGATGACCTGTTTTAAGATATCAGGTACTGTGAAAAAGGCAAACGTTGTGAGCGCAACCGTTTGCCTTTTCGTTTTTTAATAACAGACTGAACCAAAGGATTTGGTTCTTATCTTTGCACTCAAATTTTTTGAGCAATGCCTATCATGCAATTAAACCGAACCCAAACCGACTATGGGTTTACGGCTACCAACAAGACAGGAAATAGTGTATCTATTGATATTCCTGAAGATCAAGGCGGGAAGGGTAATGGGTTTCGTCCCATGCAATTATTGCTGGCAGGTTTAGGCGGATGCAGTGCCGTAGATGTAGTAACGATACTAAAAAAACAAAAACAAAATATTGTTGACTTTTCTATCGATATCGACGGCAAAAGAGAACAAGGCAAGGAACCCTCGCTTTGGGAAGAGGTGGAAGTTTCTTTTTTATTGAAAGGAGAGATTGACCCGGCAAAAGCACACCGTGCAGTTGAATTATCCATGAATAAATATTGTTCTGTTGCGGAAACACTCCGCAAAGCGGGCGCGGCATTAAAATGGAAAGTTGTGGTGAACGGAAACGAAGTGAATTTATGAAAATGAAAATGAAAGCGATAAAAAATACGAGCTCGCATAGCCAATATTGATCGCCGGCTATTCTTCTATACATGATGCCCTTTTCAGTTTCCAAAGCATTTTTAAAAAATTAAGCACATGAAGCAACATCCTATTACGCAGGCTGTACGTATTCAAACTCCCCGTACCAGTGAAATGGAACATAGCTCCGCATTGTTTTTAACTTCCAGTTTTTGCTTTGAAAACGCGGAGGAAATGCGTGCCGCATTTGCCGAGGAGAATGATAATAATATCTACAGCCGTTTTAGTAATCCTACCGTGCAGGAATTCATAGATAAAATGTGCGTGTTGGAAGGAGCAGAAGCTGGCTTTGCCACCGCGTCGGGCATGAGCGCGATTTTTGGCTCATTCATGACTTTCTTAAACAGTGGCGATCATTTGCTGAGTTGCAGCTCTGTATTTGGCTCCACACACACCATTATCACCAAATACCTGCATCGGTGGAAAATAGATTATAGTTACGCAGATATTACCAGGCCCGAAACCTGGGAGTCATTGATCCGTGATAACACAAAAATGATTTATGTAGAGACGCCCACCAATCCCGGGCTTGATATTGTTGATATGGAATGGCTGGGCAAGCTGGCGAAAAAGCACGGCGTTATGCTGATCGTTGATAACTGCTTTGCTACACCTATTTTACAAAAACCGATTGACTATGGCGCCGACCTGGTGTTACATTCGGCCACAAAATGGATCGATGGACAAGGCCGGGTTTTGGGCGGTATTGTAGTAGGCAAAGAAGCATTGATACGCGAACTATATTTATTCTGCAGAAATACAGGACCTTCCCTTTCCCCTTTTAATGCCTGGATACTTAGTAAAAGCTTAGAAACGCTTGATGTACGCATGCAACGCCATTGTGACAATGCAGAAGCCCTGGTGAAGGCATTGGATGGCCATGCGAAGCTGAACTGGATCAAATATCCCTTTCATCCTTCGCATCCTATGTATGCCATCGCCAAAAAACAAATGGCCCGTGGTGGTGGTTTGGTTACATTCGACTTAAAAGGCGGTGTTGAAAGCGGGAAAAAATTTATGGATGCCCTGCAAATGCTTTCATTAACATCCAACCTGGGTGATAGCCGCAGCATCGCGTCCCACCCGGTATCTACTACACACTCCAAATTAAGCAAGGAGGAACGTGAATCTGTGGGTATAACGCCGGGGTTGATACGCATTTCGGTTGGACTGGAACATGCCGATGATATTATTGGAGACATTTTGCAGGCATTGGAGGAGTGCTAATTGAACTGCCAGAGGCAACCCGGAAAGTGCTCACATAACTGTACCATTACGATCTAAGGTTAAACAAATTTTAGAGAGTAATTTCGTTTTCTAAAACCATTTGCCATGCGGCCGCTTCCATCCGACTATTCGTCCTTTTCTGAAACGTATGTTTCCCTTGTAGAAACCGGCAACATCAAGGAAATACTTGCAGCATCTTTACCTGCAATGGAATCTTTTCTTTCTTTGATACCGGAAGAAAAAGCAAACTATGCTTACGCTGAAGGTAAGTGGACGATAAAAGAATTGCTTCAGCATACCATTGATACTGAAAAGGTATTCGCTTACCGTGCCATGTGTATTGCGCGTGGCGAGCAGCAACCCCTGCCCGGCTTCGAACAAAACGACTATGCGGCAAACGTAGACGTAACAAACAGGTCATTAGCGGGATTAAAAGAAGAAATGTTGTTGGCTAGAAAACTGTCGGTTATATTATTTGAAAACCTTCGCGAAGCTGATTTAAATAAAAGAGGAATTGCCAGCAATCATCCCGTAACCGTGCTGAGTTACGGTTATATTCTCGTGGGGCACTGGCGACATCACCAGCATATTCTCCAAACAAAATACGGGATTTGATACCCTTCATTTTATGAAGTACTATAACGCCGGGTTATCATGGCTGCTCTGCATTACCTTAACGCTGCCCTGCTGTAAAAGTAAGTCACCAGGCTCCGTTTCCCCGGAAGTTTTGCAGCAAGTGTTTGAGAAGGTAAAAACGCCATTCAAATTTGGTATTGTACTGTCGGCGCCAGATTCCACAAAAATGGTGGATAGTCCAACCATATTCCGCATTAATAGCAAATGGTATATGAGCTATATTATTTTTGATGGAAAAGGGTACGAAACCTGGCTTGCCACCAGCGACGATCTGCTGCATTGGACCACCACAGGGAAAGTGTTATCATTTACGCATGATACCTGGGATGCCAACCAAAAGGCCGGTTATCCGTCACTGATAGATATTACGTGGGGCGGAAGTTATGAACCTGTGAAATATAAGGAACGGTACTGGATGTCGTATCTCGGCGGTTCCGATAAGGGATACGAGGCCGGTAGGTTAGGCGTAGGCATGTCGTATACAAGCGATATGAGCAAGGCTGAAGAATGGACCCGGTTAAAAGAGCCGGTTTTATCCGCTTCAGACAGTTCCGCAAAATGGTTCGACAATAAAACCATTTTTAAAAGTTCGGTGATCCGGGATGTAAATGAACTCACCGGCTATGCGTTTGTGATGTACTATAACGGCGCAGGAGATAGCAGCGACGCAAAAGACAATCATTTTGAAAGTATCTCCATGGCCGGCTCAAACGACATGCAACATTGGAAACGAATCGGTGAATACCCCGTAGTTACAAAAGGAAGAGGGATTTGCGGTGATGCTCAAATCGTTAAGATAAATGAAGTTTATGTAATGTTTTATTTTGGACATAACTGGCAGGATGGTGAAACAGGCGCCTTTGATCGTTTTGCCTGTTCTTACGATCTGCTGAACTGGACGGAATGGCAAGGACAGAATCTTATTGAACCTTCTGAACCTTACGATAAAAAATACGCGCATAAACCCTGGGTAATAAAATGGAACGATGTAGTATACCATTTTTACAATGCGGTTGGTGAAAAGGGAAGGGTGATCGCTTTGGCAACATCCAAAGACATGACTCAAAAGCAATAACCCGCCTTCACGATCACTACAATTTATTCGCTTGCCAGTTCGGCAGACATTGACTTAAGTTCTTCCAGCTCCTCCAGGTCTTGCTTGAATTTATTTCCATACCTGTCT
This sequence comes from Agriterribacter sp., assembly GCA_036274715.1. Taxonomy (GTDB): domain Bacteria; phylum Bacteroidota; class Bacteroidia; order Chitinophagales; family Chitinophagaceae; genus Agriterribacter. The sequence continues at coordinate 572 of DASUFG010000458.1, read as the reverse complement.
TTAAAAACGCCCAGTTTGTATGCAATAAAATAAAGCAAAGCAGCTATTGCCATAGCCGCAAAGGTATCCCCCAACGCAGGCCATAAACCGGCCGATTCTATTTTGGCGGGCAGAAAAGACAATGAAAATAGCAGTCCGGCCAACATCATTATTAACACCACCCAACCTGCCGACTTATTATGTTTTTCATACAATGCTATTAGCTTGCTCAACGTTCGGGATAGGTCAGGTTGTTCAAAATCTGCTTTCAAGATTCTATATCCAATCATTAACCGGGAAAAGCTTGCTACAGCCCAAAACAACAGTAATGCAGTAGGGACGTATTGAATCACATACCTGAAATCAAACGGATTTCCGATAAGAACCGCACAAAATAAAAATGCCCACAACAGGGTTAGTGCCGCCAGGAAAGAGTTCTCCCTGCGCAAGCGGGCAAGTCTCGAGTGCGACCTTTCCCTGATCATGCTGTTGATGATCCGTTCATTAACAGATTGAGCGGATTGTAATTTCCGGTCATATTCCTGCCATACCGTTTTCAATTCATCTAAATTCATACATTTTTGGTTTTGATG
>DASUFG010000457.1:0-2444 GCA_036274715.1 Agriterribacter sp. | reverse complement strand
ACCATCTATGTTCATAGTATTTGGCAAAGGTGTGCCACAGAGATCAGCAATAGTGGGAAGCAGGTCAATATGGGCAGCAACGGCAGGTATGGTTGAGCCGGGTTTAAAAAGTTTAGGAAACCGGAGAAGGCAGGGCGATTTTACGCCACCTTCGTAGGTGTCACCCTTCAAAGCACGTAATCCATAGTTATAGCGCTTATTCTGGGGGCCATTATCGGAAAGAAAAATAACAAGCGTATTATCCAGCTTTCCATTCTTCCGGAGCGCCTCCATAATACGGCCAACATTATCATCTATATTGCTTACCATGCCGTATACACGCCGTGCGTTTTCTTTTTCAGCATCATTCATTGGCAGGAGCAACATTCCCCGTTGCCGGGCTTCTGCAGAATCGAAACGCAGGTTCTTATATTTATCGTACCATTCCTGCGGCACTTGCAAGGGCGTGTGCGGAGCGTTAAAAGCCAGGTATACAAAAAAAGGGTCATCACTTTTTTGCTCTATAAAACTTAATACACCGTCTGTAAAAACATCTGAGCAATAGCCTTTTGTTTTTATCTTTTTATTATTGTGAAACAGTACAGGGTCAAAATAAGAGCTATCATTTCTGTAAAAATTCGAAGGGTCGCCCACCTGTCCGATGCCGCCCCCGCGGTGAATGAGGGACTCTTCGAAACCCTGGTCACCCGGGCGGAAGGGATAAGCGTCTCCAAGATGCCATTTTCCAAAAATGGCAGTACGATAACCATTGTCGCGGAGCAATTCGGCAATAGTGGTCTCATGAGTATTCATCATGGCGCCGCCATTAAAAGTATCGTAAATACCGGTTCTGAGCGAGAACTTGCCCGTCATAATGCTGGAACGCGTAGGGGCGCAAACAGGGGATACATAAAAATTAGTAAACCAGGCACTTTCTTTCGCCAGTTGATCCAGGTGGGGTGTTTGTATGTACACGTTGCCGGTAAAACCAAGATCGCCATAACCCTGGTCGTCGGTCATAATGAGCAGGACATTGGGGCGATGGGAACCGGCTTTTAGGTTATTTGCAGACTCCCGGCAAGCTGCAGAACCGAGGAGGACCATAAAAAGAGCATAGAACAGGCTTTTCATTTTGCTATTTGATTTTAAGTGGAAGGGTACCATTTTTTTAATAGATGTTGAGATACCAGGCATTATTCTTTAAAGAGATGGTGTTCAACCATTACCTGTTTCACCTCGGTCAGCAAAGCTTTTACACTGGCGTTGGGCGAAATAACATAGAGTTGTGCAAGTAAATGATGCAGTTCCCATGCGATCATCCTGTCGTTTTTTCCATAGGACCAGATTGGTAAAATAGTGTGCTCAAATATTTTTTCAAAACTAAGGGTGTTCGTGAAAATTCTTACCTGGTCTTTATCGTTAACGATCGTGTTTTCCGGGAAATGATGTGCCCTGTACGTCAACAAACTGAAAAGAGACCTAAGGCTTATGATAGCGGTGCCGGGGTCGTTAATGCCCGGGCTCAGGGCCTTGATGGCCACCTCGGCTAATTGACGGAAACCATAAAAGAAATTCTCTTCAATCGTTTCACTATCATGAAGAAAAATACTTTTCCGCATCTCTTCCCTTGCCTCATCCGGCAATGGCTTGCTCAATTGTGCCAGCGGAAGTCCTCTTAAAATAAAGGTACCCGGTACATGCATCAGGTAAACAGAACAATCATTTTCATCGCATAATTTAACCAGGTTTAGCGCATTAAAGCCTTCGTAAATGCCAGATTCCACCGCATGAATATGGTGATCATTTTGCAGTGGCCCTGTTTCAGGTTCCTCTTTTTCCAACTTACAGGAACGCTTTAAAACCGCGTTGGTTTCTTTACATATTCTTTGAATAATAACCTCATACTTTACCGATTGGGTAATATAATGCAGGAAATAGATAAAAAGAAAGATATCGAAGATGGTGATGGCGATGAGCAAATAGGTGCTTAGTGCGGGAACGTAAACGCCGGAATTGATGTCCCTGATGGTACTTAACAGGAACAGCGCGTAAACGATGGTACCGATATAAATACCCAGCACCACCTGTTGAAAACGGTTGCCTATGAGCTTATCAAGCACCCTGTTGCTCATTTGTGAAGCAGCCTGGTTAAGCACAATCATTACCATGGAAAAGCTAAACACGGCCAGGGAAATAACACCGGCTGCAATTGCCGAAATGATGCTTCTGGCTGTAGAGGCATCTTTAAGGGTAAGCCAGCTAAGCGTTAATTTGATTTGTTTGCCCGCTTCCGAAAAGTCAAATACAATCATTCCGAAGGAAAGTACCAGGAATAACAGGGCAATAAATGCGGGATAAAACGCTATGCTGTTCACGATCCGGTGGTAGCGGCGTTTTATCCAAAGAATAGAATTGCTCCACATGCAGTCGTACTTTTTAGGCGGAAATGAAGAAATAGCCCGAAC
>DASUFG010000456.1:0-7866 GCA_036274715.1 Agriterribacter sp. | reverse complement strand
GAATGCAGCGTAACAAAGATCCCCATTGCTCACCGTAACCATCAGCGGCACCTGGCTTCCGGCAGGTTCGGGGTTATCGTCGATACCTAAAATTGCATTTTCCAACCCTCTTTCAGATAAGTCGAAATTGAATTCGGGGTACGCCCTGAATATCTTTTTTTCACCTCTTGTTTCAGGTTTTGTTTTCTTTAACAGGGTTGTGGAGCCGGTTGACAATATTTCTTCAATGCCATCAAAAATAGCGGGGTCGTTTGCCAATGCACCATGTGTGGTTGGAACATAGTATACGGTACCTGCTTTTAACATTTGTCCGGGGATGCCCAATTCCCAGGTTACGCTCTGGTCGCCTTCACTTGTATACAAGAACTCCAATTCAATCCTTGGCGGTATGATGTCCTTAAAATAACCACAGGGTGTCTGCTTATCCTTGCCGGCGATATACACCATGTTGGAATAGTCGATATCAGCTCTCTTCTGAACTATATTATCCCGGTAAGCTTTAAAAACAGCGAGGTCGTCCTTATTCGGCAATGGCCAGGTGCTGTCGTTACAGGCATCCCTCATCTTTTCCCAGGTACTCATTTCGGCAAAATCATTTTCCTCATCCTGGGTAAGTGGCAGCAGGCTGAGAATACCCGGGAACCTGGAGAACATTTCCAGCAATTCTTTTTTCGTGTGTTTACGATCCAGCATGTTTAGCGAATCAATGATCGGATCCTGTCCAAACAATACGGTTGGTATTCTGAAAGAGCCACCCAACGGCGACCCGAGGAATATCAATCGAAAGTCTTTTGAATGATTAAGTTGCTGCCATGTGTCATCATGGTTAATAATAAAATCGCGAACCAGTACACCGCCCATGGAATGGCCGATTATTTTAATCGGCTGACCGAATTGCAGCAGTTTCTTTATTGTTGTGTCAAATTCTTTCGCACAATCATTGAGTTGCTTACGCCAATCAAACGGGTAAATCACCACATCATACTTACCAGACAGCCAGTTTACCAGCTTCCCATAAGAGGTTTTAATGATTGATGTAGGTGCAATACTGCTGTCGTCGGCGTATTCAAGTTTTATTAATCCGCCGAAAATGGTACTTAAATAATTGAGCCAAACCCTGCTTCCGTTGTGTGCAAGATTAGAACCCATAATGCCAGGCAGCAATACTACTATCGGTTTCTTACCGGATGGGAGCCCCGGTGCAGGGAAGAGTTCGCCATATTCGATTCCACGGTCGTCCCTGTCACTACCGGGTATGGCATTTTGTGGGACGCATTTAAACCCAGGTATCGGCGTGCCTTCCGGGCTTTGCAAAGCGAGGTTTACGGCCTCGCAGGTTTTAGCATTCGTAAAATATTTTACATGGTTCACTTCAATGCTTTGATCAAAAAAATACTGGATATTGGTTTTCCTTTTGGCGCCCAGGTACATGGAGTCGGTATTTACCACGAGGTCATTCCTTTGCCAGTAAAATAATTTCGCCAGTATTACCATTAAACCACTACCGCTAAAACCCACTTTTCCATTACCCGATATTACCGCCAGCGAACTGCCATCAATGGCTGTTTTATCCGATTGATCATTTAAGACTTTGATGAATGGCGATGCGGGGCTTTGCGCCTCTATGCCCGGCAGAACATTTACGTTGTCCTTAGTGCTTACCACCGCAGACAATAGTTCCTTCAGTAAATCCACAAATGGATTAGTGTAGCCCCCAAACAGGTTAAAGAAAACATTCAGGATGTGATCCAGTCTCTTTGACGCCAGTTTGGTACCTGCAGCAGGGCAGGCTACCCTGATGAATTTAGTAACTGAGATCTTTTTTGTTTTAAAAATTTTGTTGAGCGTCTTTATGTTTTCAATATCACTTTCTCTACCCGTTTCTTTTTTGAGCAAGTCAATATTCTCATTCGTAAATCCAATGGGTATATTACCATTCGCCGAGCTATACATGCACATAATATCTCCCACTATGCCACCTCTTGAATGACTGATGATATGAAGGTTGATATTATTGGGAAGCATGGTTGCCAGTTTCACCGCATTTTCTAAAGGACTTTTTGTTAGGGTACGGTGCTGAAACGCAATTACATTATTGCCGTACAAGCCATGCAGGGTGCCCCAGGCAGGCGCTTTGGCCAATTCAGCGAAAGCCCCGAGCGTATCGGAGTTGGTACCGTGAATAAAAAGAAAAAACGGTTTATTAATGTCGCCTGTATCAAATTTGCTGAAGGTGAAATTCTTATCAATCCGCAATACGGCGGCCCCTTCTTCTACCATTTTTTTTTCAAAACCACCAGCCCATACCGGGCTGTTGGCAGGAATGCCATTTTTTAAATGTTTGTTCTCGAGGTTTTCTGCTATTTTACCAACCCCTGAGGTCACCGCTTTTTTCGCAAACACTTTCACCAGCTTTAGCGCGATAGTGCCTACGATTCCTCTTTCTGACCCAGGTGACTGTATGGAAGCCGGTAATTCAAAACTACCATCGCCCAGTGATCGCTCACCCGGAGGTTTGGTGGCAACATCTGCTTCGGGATACAGTTCGTGAAGGGTGGCGGCATCACATATCCAAATGGTATCATCCGAAAAAACAAACTCTAATTGTTTATCCTTTTCCTCCAGTGAAATAGTATGTTTATTGTCTGCATCACGGTTACTGCTTTCCACTACATACGTAACGCTTCCATCAATTGGGTCTGCTTTTTTTTGTCCGTAAACGACGAGGTTTCTTATCGGTAGCATACAAGGGATTCTTAATGTTAAATCGATTTCTTTTGCGCCCGCACCAGCGCCCAGGCGCTATCTTTAGCAGTTTAGTGATCGCCTGAAACAGGTTTCGTGAAGATTTGGAAGCTGTAGGTTTCGTAGAGTAGAGCAACTAATGTAAAACTAATTGACTGGTTTTGCAATACTTATGAGGGATTATTTTGCAGAATTAACAGATGAACTGCACAGGTAATATTACATGCAACTACTTCTTTGGCATAAATCCAATATAAAAAACATCACAGCGATTTGCTTAATTTTTCCGCCGCGGCCTTTATTTGCACCCAATCTTTTTCAACTTCTGCCGGTGTTAATAAATCAAACGAAGTGAATGGTTTTCGGGTGATCCTGTCTAATCCACGAAAGGGTTGACCAGCTTTCCAGGTCGCATTAGCAAAACGTTCAAATATATTTTTATCAGCATCGACGATACTATCATTTACAATAGACCGCAACACTTCCGATGGCAATTTGTGTTGGGCGGTAGCCAGGTAGCTGAGCCCGCATTCCAGTGCATAAAAGCCGGCTATATTGGTAGCGACCTTATCGGCTTTGACGCTCTTTCTTACAATTGAAGTATCTTCTCCTGGTTTCAAAAAAAGAGGAATAGGTTCATTCCGGGCAATATAATACGCCGCTTCCATATGTTGCGCCATTTCCGCCGCAAAGGTTTTGTCTTTCAGCAGCTGGCTGATGCGTTCGAGTTGAGCGGCTTTGGAGGTATCCATCATGCCTTTCATCGCTTCTGATAATTTAACAGCGGCGGCCGATACCTGCCCGGCATCTTTTTGCAGTTCCTCCTGTGGTAAAAAAACCGGTGAAATAAAAACATCCCTCGTTATTCTTTCAAGGCCCCGAAAGGGTTGACCGGCTTTCCATGTAGCGTTGGCAAAACGATTCAGCACCAATTGTTCCGTTGAATCCAGTTGCCCGGTATTGATTTTATCCAGCCATGTCAAGGGTGTTCCTCCCCTTTGTTCCATCAATAATCCTATACCACATTCCAGTGCGTAAAACCCCGCTATATTGATCGCAATTTTTTCTTCACGTACACTTTTTTCAAGTACGCCATCCCCTTCATTTTCCGGTAAAAAGGAGGGCGCAGGTTGACCCTGGGATCTATAATAGGCGGCTTCCTGGCTTTTTGCCATATCCAGCGCAAAACTGCTGTCGCGCAGCAGGGCTGTTATTTTTTTAAGTTCCTGTTCAATGGGTTGAGACTGGTGCATATTGGTGTTTGTATGTTGAGCACAGGAGAACGAAAACAGAACCGCTACCGGTACCATCAATTTATTGCAGACTGTAGTAACGGCTTTCATCCAAATGAAATTTAGTAAAGTGCATGTAATTTATATAAAACTGTTTACAGTTGGGCATCCCGTTACTGTTTCGCCGGAGATAGTATTTTTTACAGATTTCTGTACTCCGTCGGGACACTGCCCAAATCCGTAGCGCTCTTTGCGTAAAGACCGGTGACAAAAAGGACGTTTTATTGAAAATTTAAATTGGAGATGATCTTCTCCTGGGTTTCTCTTAACTGTTCGGGGGTTAATTTCAACTTTCCCTTTGTGAAATTCAAGTCATTCATGCCGTTAATGGGAACGAGGTGTATGTGTGCATGCGGCACTTCCAATCCTATTACGCTTAGTCCACAACGGTTGCAATCAAACGACTTTTCAATGGCCTTGGCAATGGGTTGCGCAAACTGAATCAAATCTCCCAGGTAGTTGGCTGGCAGATCGAACAAATTATCCACTTCCAGTTTAGGAATAACCAGGGTATGTCCTTTTACCAACGGGAATATATCGAGGAAAGCAAAACACCTTTCATTTTCCGCGATCTTATAAGCAGGAATTTCGCCTGCTACGATTTTAGAAAAGATTGTCATTCCGTAAAATTAGGCAATCCCTGGCAATAGGCTTAAAGCACAGTGCCGAAATGATTCAGCAATTCTTCATTTATACAAGTCCGTGTCAGCATATCCTTCTTCTGCTCTTTGCGGTGCGCGGTTAATATAAAATTGCCTGTCTAATGGCGCCGCAGCACTTAAGCCATCCACATAGCGGTTAAACATACAAAATGCAGCAGCGATCAGCACGGTATCGTGTATTTCCCGGTCAGTTGCCCCTTCTTCCCGGGCCTTTTCCACCAATGGCGGAGTTACCTGTTTTCCACCTTGTTGCACAGCCGCAGCAATGCCAAGCAAGGATTTCATCTTACCGGATAAAGGAGCAGAGGTGAAATCATGCTTTATGTTATCGATGAACTGCATGTCGCATTGCATATAATGCTGTGCCATGGCGCCGTGTACCTGCTGACAAAAGAAACAATCATTCAGATAAGATACATAGGCGCCTATCAGTTCGCGATCGCCGCGACTGAGGGTATTATTATCGTCTCTTAGCAGCACTTCGGCAAGTGCATTTAAGGGCCTGGCAGTTTCGGGGCGATACGCCATTAATCCTCTTATTCCCGGCAGTTCGTTATGTAATTCAATATGTGGCATAAAATCTAGAATTTAAATCATTTATCGATTTTTTTGGTTCCTTAAGTTGCACCTGATTTTATAATGCGTTCAGGATGGCTCACTTGTTCCCCTCTCCCGGTAACGCATACCCTTTCTCCACCATGCGTTTACCCATTTCCGCATATGTGTCTTCGTTATCAGGGGTAAAGCTTGCCAACCCGTCAACATAGCGGTTAAACATGCAGAAGGCCGCTGCTATTAGTACGGTATCGTGTATCTCCCGGTCTACAGCACCTAAAGCCCTGGCTGCATCAATATCTTCATTTGTTACAGACCTGCCGCTTACCTGCACTTTACCCGCAATTACCAGTAATGCTTTGAGTTTGTCGCTTGCCGCAGATTGTTGCATATCTTTCAATACGTCGTCAACAATAGCGGATTCATTGCCGTACAGGCATCTTGACGCCGCTGCATGGCTGCTCATGCAAAACATGCAATTATTCTTATAAGACACGTATGCTGCGATTAGTTCTCTTTCGGCAGAAGACAACGGAGATTCATTTCTGAGTAAGACCTGTGCCAGTTGGTATAGGTGTTTACCGGTTTCGGGTCTGAACATAACCAGGCTTCTTATGCCCGGCACACCCGGTGGAACGTTAATATGAGCCATAGCATTTAGGTTTTAATTTCTAATACTGATTTTCGGTCCATTGTTTTTATCAGCAGCACCACTACCAATCCTACAATAAACACCGTTGAAAACAGGTAGATAGCATTGCCATAGCCACCCAGCACCGTTACCAGGATGCCCACGAACAGCACTGCGGTACCGGTAAACAACCGGCCAATATTGAAGCAAAATCCAGTGGCCGATGCCCTGACGCCCGTAGGAAAAAGTTGTGGAATATAATACGACAAAACACCCTGGCTTACTCCGAAGAAAAAAGCAAGAATTGCCGTTTCCACATAAATTAGTGGAGTGAACCGGTTATTCGTTTTAAATAATATAAATGACAGTAGGCTGCACACCGCAAAGCAGATCAGCATCGCTCTGCGCGTGCCCACCACATTCAGCAACCAGCCCGATAAAAATCCGCCTGCTAATCCACCCATGCCCAGCAGCATCATGGTTATACCTCTTTCCTCTTGCCCGGCAGAACCCGCCATCAAACTTTGTACCCACGTTGGCAACCACGAAAAAATAGCCCATAAACCAATGAGCATCGATCCAAAAGTAACGGAACCGATTAGCAGGTCTCTACGAAACCTGGGAGAAAACAGGCTTTCTGCATCTTCCCTCTTTTGCACGATATACTGCTTGCTCGTCCGCCACAATTCAGATTCTTTTATAATCCATATGCCGGCAATCGCAATAATCAATGGTGCAAAGCCGAACAAAAAAGCCTGCCGCCAGGATGATATTGTATAGCTGATAAGTCCCGCCGAGAAAATACCAACGGGAAAAGCAATCGATAATATACCGGTAAAAATGGATTTACTCTTTTGCGGCCATACCTCACTTATATAGGTAAACCCAACTACGAGTACGCCTCCTACACCAAATCCGCTCATCACCCTGCACGCTACAATACTCCACCAACTATGAAGCACGGCCGTAAAAACGGTAAACGCGGCATAGCAGGCAATAGCAAGCAACAGTGCTTTTTTTCGACCTATTCGATCTGAGATCAGTCCCCACATAAATCCTCCCGCAGCCCAACCAAAAATAAAAACTGCATTGATGTAGGCGCTGATGCGGTCAAGCTCCTGTGGATCGGCAGTTACCTGCATATCCTTGCTTACAACAGGTAGGTATACCGACATTAAGGTAGATACCAACCCACCGAAAGCGCTGCTGATAAAACATACAGCAAAGAGCATCCAATAGTGCAGCGTTAACTTTTGCGATTCGTTATTTGTGATGTTGTTAGTCATAGTAAAATTATTTATTCAACAGTCCGTCAAAAACAACCGATATATAATACAGTGAGCCCACAGAGGGTGACCCAAAAGCCTGGTATACCCTGTTATTAAGTATATTGCTGCCGCCCAATTTAACAACCGCATTAACTGATGGGATTTTTTTATTGAACTGAAGATCGATCAGCGAATAGGCTTTAATGCGCCCCGGACGGTTACCGTTAAAAGTACCGTACCAGTCAAATGCATCCTGCCAGTGCCATGCGATATTAAAACCAAAGTTCCGGTATACGTTACTGTTGCCAAATGTTACATTCGTAGTGTACTTAGGTGTATTAAAAGCGGGTATGTTATCCGGGTTGGCATTCTGTAGGTTAAAATCGGCCCAGGTGATATTACCCCCTAAAGTATATTCCTTGTCCATCATGTAGGTTATCCCGGCCGAAATTCCTTGCGAAGACACTTTATCCGACGCATTGGTGTATAGTTGAAAAGCATGAATATCCCCTTCCGGGATATCGGCGGCGGCATCAAAACTAATTTCACCATCGCTGCCAATTATGGGATTCTCCGGTTGTATTACTACGGTATTAACGATAAAATCGGTATATGCGCTGTGATAGTAATTCAGGTCTATCATCAGCCTGTTGTCAATCAGTCCCTTGTACCCGATTTCGAAAGCTTTTTGCTTTTCGGGCTTTATGTAAGGC
>DASUFG010000455.1:0-7595 GCA_036274715.1 Agriterribacter sp. | reverse complement strand
CATCAATCCACGCATGGATAGAATCCTTTGAAATGCTTTGATAGGTGACCCGCCGGGGAAAATCGTGTTGCGGGTTTTCGGCCACAAATCCGCGTTGGGTAATACTGGTTATTACGAAACGGACCGCATTGCCGCTGTTTTGATCTACTACTGTGGGAACATAACAATACTGGCCGTTGGTATATATCAATTGTATTTTCTCCAATAACTTCTCACCGACCGCATGAACAAAATAACTGCTGCCATTCAAGCCCGTATCGCTAACTTGTTCCCAACGTTCTACCAGCAATCCGTTTTTTTTCTCCATCCGCCAGTTACCCGCAAGCCATTCAAACGCCTTCATCCTTGAGTATGCGGCACCTGTTTGTGTGCAACCGGGGGAAACTGTAAAGAGAAGCTAAACAGAAAAAAACAAGTTTAGGACTGGCATTGTTTTATGATTCACTCCGGGTTAGAATGTAACCCGATACGATTCCCTTCTGTATCTATAAATACGCCCATAAAACCATACTCCGGCGAAATTAAAGTTTTAGGTACGGTAATTTTGCCGCCCGCTGGCTCAACCCGGTCCAGTACAGTTTGTAAATCTGGATTGCCATTTAAATAAATCAAAGGCCCATCTGTAGCCGATGGCTTATGAAAACCGCCGCTATCCACTATTGCCCCGCCTATGCCCGACATCATATCGGTAATTGGAAACATGCGCATTTTGATGTTCGGCAAATCAAGGGGAATAAGTTGCAAATCGAAGATGCTCTCATAAAATTTTGCTGCCCGGGTTAACTCAGTTGCGGGAATCTCAAACCAACTGATTGCGTTTGTAAATGCCATGATAAAAAGTTTTAAGTGATTGGAATGATAAGGTTGGTATCTTTCTCTGGTTATCGCCAGGCACCAATAATGGCGCCCATTAGTGTAAGCGCTACCAAACTGTAAAATCCATTAATCAGTATCAGCCGCCAGCTTTTCAATTCAAACAAGCTGTGAATGGCGATGGCGCAAAACGTCCATATACCCGCCAAAAAGCCTGCGGTTGCGCCCCAGGCCGCATCCGTTTTTTGCACACAATCGGCCGGACAATCCCCTGGGCTGTCTGCCAGGAACATGCCAAGATTGGCAGCCATCAGCAAGGAAAAAATAAGCGTCCAGCCAAAAATCTTTCCTTTGCTGCCCCGCTTAATCTGCTCCTCCGAAAGGTTGTTTTCTTTCATCCAGGCCTTGCCAAAAAGTCCCGGCGAATACCAGATACCCCCTACTACAAAAGAAGATATGCCCGCAACAATTACCGCAAGCCAGTTCACTGATTCCATATACGAAAATATTTATTGGTTGAAATATGATTTACATATCGAATCTAATGTTGATTTTTACAGTGCAAAAACCAAAGCAGACGAACTTGGAAACGAGGGAGACGAATACAGATATTTTGCCGATAAACCCGGTAAGCCACCCATTACGAATCAATGATATTGGGTTTCGGCTGATCCTGGCTCCCATTTTCGGCATTACCATCCCATTGGTTACGGGAATGATCGATGTCGATAACCTTTCGCATTGGCAGGTAAAGCTCAGTTTCTTATATACCATTCTTATCGCATTTATTAGATGGGAGGGCAACAGATACCTGCATTTTTCATTAAGGAGTTATTTTAACTGGTACAACAAGCCTTTACGAAAAATAGCAGTGATATTAATCTCCATTTCATTTTACACCGTTCCGGTTTCCGCATTGCTGCTTTCGGGATGGTATGCTCTTTTTGACCAGGGGAAGCCGGATCGCGAAGTAATTACCATTTCAACGCTCATGATTATGATCTGCGTCATTTTTATAACGCATGTGTATGAAACTGTTTTTTTAGTGAAGGAATCAGAAAATGAAATGCTCAGGAATGCGCAACTGGAGCGGGCAAAAGCCGAGGCTGAACTAAAAGCTTTAAAGAGCCAGATAGATCCTCATTTTATTTTTAATTCCTTAAACACACTGTCACACCTGATTGAAGAAAAACCTGCTACAGCGAAATTGTTCAATGATCAGTTGGCAGACGTATACCGCTATATCCTGCAGCACAAACGACAGGAATTGGTATTACTACGGGAAGAAATGTATTTTCTGAACGACTATTTTTCTTTGCTCCGGATGCGCTTTGACAATGCGGTGCAATTAATAATTGAAGTACCGGAACCGGAGTTTGTTACCTACCTTATCCCACCCATCTCGCTGCAGCTACTGGTTGAAAATGCCGTTAAGCATAATGAATTTTCAAAACGGATCCCCTTGATCGTAACTATACAATGGGAGGAAGATCATTTAATAGTAAGTAACAAAATATATAAAAAACAACTGCGGAACAATTCATCAAAAATAGGGCTGAATAACCTCAATGAGCGATACAAACTAACCACGGGCAATGCAATTAGGGTGAATAGCACCAGCGATTTTTTTGCAGTTAAATTACCCTTGTTAAAAATCGTATAACATGAAGGTCGTGATCGTAGAAGACGAAAAACCAGCAGCGGATAAATTGCGAAATGCCTTGCTGAAATGCGATGACAATATTGTGGCTTCTACCGTGCTGACTAATGTTGCAGAAACTGTGAAATGGCTCCAGGAAAATGAGCAACCCGAATTGATCTTCATGGATATTGAATTGTCTGACGGATTGTCTTTTAAAATATTTGAACAGGTGGCTGTTTCCTGTCCCGTAATTTTCACCACTGCATACGACGAATACTGGCAGGAAGCTTTTGAATATAACAGTATCGACTACCTGCTTAAACCTATACGCCAAGATAAACTGCAAGCAGCGCTAAAAAAATATGAAACACTCAAAAAATATTTCACCGTACATTTTAGCACCTTAAAGCAGTGGGAGCTTGAACATCCGCCATACAAAAAAAGGTTCCTGGTAAAAAGAGGTGCGGACTATATCAGCATCAAAACCGAAAACATCGCATATTTATATGCCACCCATAAATTGGTGTGCCTGGTAGATAATAACAATCAAAAGTTTATCATAGATCAATCCCTTTCAGATATTGAGCAACAACTGGACCCTTCGCAATTTTACAGGGTGAGCCGTAAATACCTGGTTAATATGCCTGCTATAAAATTGATTAAAACCTATCCCAAGGGCAAACTCAAGCTGGAAGTGGAACCTGCCATACATGAAGACATCATCATAGCCCATGAAAACGTGGCCGGCTTCAAACAATGGATGGCGAAATAGTCATTGTTATAGCTGTTCAACTGTAACATTTTATCATGCAACGCGTTACAGGGCACAATTGTCTTACAGTTGCCTGGTGCTCTTAGAGAATGGCAAAACATTAACAAAACTTGCTGCAAAAACAGCCGCTCAAGGTTTAATTTTAAATTAAACTAACGGTCATAAGTTTAGTCTGAGTATTACAAAACAAAATGTACAGATATGAAAGCATTTTACACCATATTATCCAGCCTGTTACTAAGCATGGTATTTTCCGCGGCTGCGACCGCTCAAAACGAGTGGCCGAAAACAATTAACACTACCGACGGGCAGCTGATAAAAGTGTACCAGTGGCAACCCGAATCTTTTTCCAACGGAACATTGCAGGCCAATGCGGCTGTGTCGGTTACTGAAAAAGGAAATGATGAACCCGCTTTTGGTATGATTTGGTTAACGGCTGATGCATCCGAAAAAGGTCAACAGGTAAGCATTAACTCGGTTGATGTAGATGCCCTGAAGCTTCCCAACGAATCAGACGCTGATAAGTTAGCCAGGTTGCAAACCACAATTGCTAATGGCATGTCGAACTGGAATCTCGCCATCCCATCCAGCGAAATCACTGATGGATTACAGGCGAGGCAACAGCAGGAGAAACTTTCCGGTAAAATCAATAATAATGCGCCCAAAATCATGTATTCCGATAAGCCTTCGCTGCTTGTGGTAATTGATGGAGCGCCCAAGTTGCAAAAAAACAGTAGCTGGGGAGTAGAAACCGTAATGAATACTCCCTTTATTATTATAAAAAATAACAACAATAAATATTACTTGTACGGGGGAAAGCATTGGTATATTGCCCCGGCTGCAACGGGTCCATATAGCATAACCACCAATGTTCCTTCCAATCTTGAAAAGATAGAGACTGAAATTATTCAGGCAAATAAAGATAACAGCGTTCAACAGGAAGAAAATGATTATACAATCTCCAATATTATTGTAAGCACAGAACCCGCTGAATTAATTCAATCTAATGGAGAGCCTAATTTTACACCGGTTGAGCAAACCAATCTTTTATACATCAAAAATTCAGGTAATGATATTTTCATGGATGTCAGCAGCCAGCAATACTATGTTTTGTTGTCGGGCCGCTGGTACAAATCAACTGCATTAAGCGGTAAATGGAATTATGTAGCTTCCGATAAATTACCTGCAGATTTTGCAGCCATCCCCGAAGGATCGCCAAAAGATAATGTACTCGCCAGCGTGGCGGGAACTGTTGCCGCTAAAGATGCGGTGATGGATGCACAGGTTCCGCAAACAGCTAAAGTGGATCGCAAAAAGGCAAAGGCCGATATACAATATGATGGTAACCCCCGGTTCGATGATATTGAAGGTACAGATATGGCCTACGCGGTAAACACGCCTGATTATGTGATTCGCTGGAGAGGGTCGTATTATGCGGTAGACAACGGAGTATGGTTTCAATCATACAGTGCTGATGGACCATGGATGGTTAGCACCAGTCGCCCATACGCAGTATCGCTTATCCCTCCACGGTACCCTGTGTATTCCATGAAGTATGTGTATATATATGACGCAACGCCGGATTATATTTATATGGGCTATACCCCTGGATACCTTAATACCTTCGTTTATGGTCCAACGGTAGTGTATGGAACGGGATACTATTACCGTCCATGGTACGGACACTATTATTATGCAAGGCCTTATACCTGGGGTTTTAACATGCACTACAACCCGTGGACTGGTTGGGGCTTTGGCTTTAACTATAATATGGGCTGGTTTAATATGGGTTGGGGTGGCTATAATTCATGGGGTTGGTACGGATGGTGGGGACCATCAATATACCGTCCTTCTTATTGCTGGGCACCTTACTATGGAGGTTATAAGGGTGGTTACTACGGACACGCTTACCATGGAGGAAATACATATATCGTAAATAATATAAATGTTTACAGGAATAACAATATTTATCATTCCCGCACCGATGTAATTTCAAGAGATAACCGTAGGGCTGTATCTTATAACAGAAATGCCCGTCCTGCGTCGGCAAGAACATTTAATAACCCGCGCCCTTCAGAACGTACAGCAGGCAGAAATATAAATAGTTCAGCCCGTCCGTCGGTGGGGACCGCAAGTAATTCCGGCAATACTTCTCCCCGAAACCAACAAGGGCGTGTTTCAGGCAACAGCAGCACTACAAACAACCCCAATGCTTCGATGCCTTCCAGGAGTTTTACCGGGCGTCCAACATCGTCGGGCAACAATAACCCAGCTAACACGGAACGCCCTTCCGGCAGAACGGGCAGTAACCCAGATAACAACAGTGCAATCAGCAGGCAATTAGCGGAACGTCGCCCTTCGCCGTTACGTGAAAACATTAATAATCGTCCTTCTTCCACAACCAGGTCAGCCAGGGAATCGGCAACCTCGCAGCCGGCTCAGCAGCAACAGCCGGTACGTTCACAAAGAAATTTCTCCAATACCAGTACTGAAAGACAACAACCTACCCGTAGAAATACGGAAATCAGGACATCGGCTCCGGTACAAAGGGCAGAAAGATCAAATAACAACCAAACTTCAATAAATGCCGAAAGCAGCAGGTCAGCAGGCAGCAGCAAAAACCGTTCAGGAAGATGATAATTTGATTTTTTAGGCGGTTAAAAATAAAAAAAGAGAAAGAATACGAACCTATTCTTTCTCTTTTTTATTAAAAACGATAGTTTTGCACGATATTTTCAAGGCTGAAACAAGTTTAATCAGTTTGATAACATATCTTTACCAATAACATCCTAAAAAACAACTCAAAAATGAAATTGAAGTATTTTTTACTCTTAGCCGTTGCTCCGGCTTTTATGTTTTCCTGTGTAAGCAGTAAAAAATTTAAGGCATCCCAGGCTACCGTAGATTCGCTGAATCAGGCCAATTCGAAGTTGCAAAGCGATTTTAAGATTTGCGAAGACGACAAGGCCGAAACTGCCCGTAAAAATGCCGCTTACCAAAGTGAAATTGACGCATTAAACAAGCAACTCGCTTTTCTCAAAGAAAACAACACTGCGGCCCTAAAGCAATTGGAAGATCTTTCCGTTATTTCCACTGCCCAGGCGCAAAGCATCAAAAAATCGCTTGAAAATATTGGCGCCAAAGACATTTACATACAGGATCTCCAGGCAGCAATGGCACGCAAGGATTCTCTCAACATGGCCTTAGTAATGAACCTTAAGGGTGCAATAGGTAATTTAGACGATGAGGATATTAATATTAAAGTAGATAAAGGTGTTGTGTTTATCGATATTTCTGATAAATTGTTGTTCAGAAGTGGTAGCTATAACATTACCGACAGGGCTAAAGAAGTATTAGGCAAGGTAGCCCAGGTGTTAAAAAACCAACCAGAGGTTGAGTACATGGTAGAAGGACATACAGATGACCTTTCTTTCAGCAAAGGTGTTTTGTTGGATAATTGGGATCTGAGCGTTAAACGTGCTACTTCCGTAGTAAGAGTGTTGCAGAAACAATACGGAATTCCTCCTGCTAAATTAACTGCTGCCGGTCGCGGTGAATATGTACCTATCGCTGATAATAATACTGCAGAGGGTAGAGCCGCTAACCGTAGAACCAGGATCGTTGTATTGCCCGAATTGGACCAGTTCTTCAAACTGCTCGAACCTAAACAGTAGTTTAGATAATTTTTTAAAGAAAAGCCATCCACACCGGGTGGCTTTTTGATTTTCAATAGGTTATAATAATTCAAACCCATTATTACAGAAATGCAGCATACCCCCAAAATACGGTCGCAGTAAAAAAAGTACCTCGAAAAGCCAATGAGTCATATCATTTTCATACTTTGCAATATCAAAACCTGGCGAACTGTGTTGAAAAGAGTTGCTGCTATACCACTCGCTGCTTTGTTATTCTTCAACTGGTATGGTTACCAATTGGTAACAGACTACCTGCAATACCAATCCGACAGACAGTTAGAGGCCAGACTCGATAACAACGATTATCATGAATCGGAGTTGGTAGAATTGCGTATCCCCTTGACGATTCTTTCTTACAATGATTATATTGACTGGAAAAATTACGAACGCTGCGATGGGGAAATTGAGTTTGGAGGTATTCACTATAAATATGTAAAAAGAAAAATAGAACGTGGTGAGTTGGTATTGCTATGCCTTCCCGATCATTCAAAACAAAGAATATTGGCAGCCCGCGAAGCGTTCTTTAAACTCGTAAACGACCTGGAGCAGGATAAGCCTGATAAAAAATCAAATTCACATAAATCCACTTCTCAAAAAATCTTTCACAGCGATTATCGTTCAGAAAGAAACAATTGGATCATTGCAGCAATGCAGCCTGAGACAGTAAAACCCT
>DASUFG010000454.1:0-4521 GCA_036274715.1 Agriterribacter sp. | reverse complement strand
GGATTTCTGGCAGGAGCCAGGGCGGAAGTATGGAATGCCAATTGGCAGAATGCATGGCAGTTTTCGGGCATCACTAACGTTAACGGTCAAACTGTCTCAACACTCCTGTCGGGATTGGCCTTATTTGGTGCTATAGCCGTTTCCATGAAAGGCACTTTATTCAGCAGTGACGCCTGGAACAACGTAACGTTTATCGCAGCCGAAATCAAGTCGCCCGAAAAAAATATTGGCAGGGCTCTTTTCCTGGGAACGTTTATGGTTACCATCATTTATGTAGCGGCCAATGTAATGTACCTGGCTGTATTGCCGCTCAATGAGATTGCTTTTGCTGCCAACGACAGGGTAGGTGTAGCAGCAGCAGAGCAAATATTTGGCAACAGCGGGTCATTCATTATAGCGGTTATGATTATGGTGTCAACATTTGGTTGTAACAATGGACTCATCCTGGCAGGTGCACGTATATACTATACCATGGCCAAAGATGGTTTGTTTTTTAAAGGAGCAGGCAACCTGAACCGTTTTAGCGTGCCCGGTTATGGTTTGTGGGTACAATGTATATGGGCTTCTTTTTTGTGCCTCACCGGAAGTTATAATGACCTGCTGGCCATGGTTATTTTTGGGGTGCTGGTTTTTTACATACTTACTATCGCCGGCATTTACATTTTACGTCAAAAACGTCCGGATATACCGCGGAGTTATAAAGCTTTCGGATATCCTGTATTACCAATGATATATATAATAGCAGCTACAGCACTGGCTATCTTATTGCTCCTTTTTGAAAGCAATTACACCGTTCCAGGACTGGGGATTATTTTGCTGGGTATACCGCTCTATTATTTGGCAAAGAAAAGACTAAAAGTGTAAGGTGGAAATGTGGAAATGTGAACATGAGGAAATAGAAGAAATGCTCAACGCTTATAGCTGATCGCTCACGGCTCAACGCTAATACCTAATAACTAAATCCTGATACCTAATACCTGATACCCGTCACCTAACACCCACCACCTTATCCATTTTTATCTGATATTTGCTATTTCTGTTTTTACCTTAACGCTCAAATGCAAGGCATGAATGATATTGCAAGCTTATTTGAATCATTTACAAACATTAAAGTAGGCATAATAGGCGATGTGATGCTGGACACTTATCTCTGGGGTAAGGTAGACCGTATTTCTCCCGAAGCGCCGGTGCCGGTTGTGGCGGTTAATAAAAAAGAATACCGTATAGGTGGTGCCGGAAACGTAGCGCTCAACCTGCAATCATTGGGAGCAAAAGCTTCTGTGTTGTCGGTTACAGGCAAAGATGACGATGGGAGTGAGTTGAAACAAATGTTGGAGAGCGGTGGTATTGATACCAGCTTCATGTTGCAAAGCACTAAACGCATTACTACAAATAAAATAAGGGTTATAGCACGCAACCAACAAATGATGCGCCTGGATAATGAAATAACTGCCGACCTGGGATATGAGGACGAGAACAGGCTGATACTAGCCGTTCAAACCTACATCGCCCAGGAAAAACCGCAAGTGATTATTTTAGAGGATTATAATAAAGGCATACTTACAGAACTGGTAATACAAAAAGTGATTGACCTTTGCAGGCACAACAATATCATTACCGCGGTAGACCCCAAGCGAAAAAATTTCTTTGCATTTAAATCCGTGGATATTTTCAAACCTAATCTTAAAGAAGCCACCGAAGGATTAAATATTATATATACGGATGTGAATGAAAAATTACTGCTCGATATACATACAGCCCTCCATGAAAAGCTGCAACACCGTATTTCCTTCATCACACTTTCTGAAAAAGGTGTTTTTTATCAATCGGGAAACGAAGAAGGTATAGTTCCTTCGCACATCCGAAATATTGCCGATGTAAGTGGTGCCGGCGATACCGTAATTGCAGTTGCAGCATTGGTGTATGCCGCTACCGGTAACATAAAACTGATGGCCGAAATGGCCAATATTGCGGGCGGACTGGTTTGCGAAGAAGTGGGAACAGCGGCAATCAACAAGGATAAATTATTGCATGAGTGTAAAGCATTGATCGCACTTTGATGCCTTTGTATTAGTCTTACATATGCTATTTCAGTGTATCGCATAAATGCAAAGATTTGGACAAAGGGCTGCATTACATCTTAGCTCGTTTATTTTTTGCACACCTGTTAATAAGTCTTTCTCACCCACAGGAATATCATTTCTATATTTGATGTCCACTCTGGTTCTATTACAAAATTGTTTTTGTAGAGATTAAAAGGGAAACCGGTGTAAATCCGGTGCTATCCCCGTAGCTGTAAGGTTATGTGTTGTTGATAGCAAGCTATTGACTTGTTATTTAAAACGCACACCGCTGAATCTTCTACCACTGTCCCGCCTGATGCGGGATGGGAAGGTGTTCAGCAGTAGCTAAGCCAGAAGACCTGCCAGCGTGGATGTTCACTATTTGCTTTCGGAGGAAAAGCAAAGGTGGGTCAGGCATCTTTATCTCTATATGTGATCATGTCTTCTCCTGCCTTTCTTCGTTAGCCATGTTGTTTTATTTTTTGTTCATCTTAAACGCATTAGTACATGGAAACAGAAGTATTATTAAAAGAAAACAAAGACAGGTTTGTTATTCTCCCCATCAACTATCCCAAAGTTTGGGAAATGTACAAAAAGCACGAAGCCAGCTTCTGGACGGCCGAGGAAATTGACCTGGGGGGCGACCTGCAGCATTGGGACAATCTAAATGATGGTGAGCGGCATTTTATTTCGCACGTGCTGGCTTTTTTTGCGGCGAGTGACGGTATCGTAAATGAAAACCTTGCCGTGAATTTTATGAGTGAAGTGCAATTACCCGAAGCCCGTTGTTTTTATGGTTTCCAGATCATGATGGAAAACATACATTCCGAAACCTATGCATTATTAATTGATACTTATATAAAAGACCCGGTTGAAAAAGATCGGCTCTTTCATGCCATTGAAACCGTTCCGGCGGTTAAGAAAAAGGCGGAATGGGCTTTGCGCTGGATTGAGCATGGAAATTTTGCCGAACGCCTGGTTGCATTTGCGGCGGTGGAAGGTATTTTCTTCAGCGGAAGTTTTTGTTCCATATTCTGGCTAAAGAAAAGAGGGTTAATGCCCGGCCTAACATTCAGCAATGAACTGATCAGTCGCGATGAAGGTTTGCATTGCGAATTCGCCTGCCAACTCTATAGCATGCTTGGCAATAAACTTTCTGAAGATGCGGTACAGGGTATTATTAAGGATGCCGTAGAAATTGAAAAGGAGTTTATCACGGAAGCTTTGCCTGTTGCGCTTATTGGTATGAATGCAAAATTAATGCAACAATACATTGAGTTTGTTGCCGACAGGTGGCTTAGTGAACTCGGCTATGGTAAGGTATACAACGCCACCAATCCTTTCGATTTTATGGAGATGATATCACTGGAAGGCAAAACAAATTTCTTTGAAAAAAGAGTGGGCGATTACCAGAAGTCGGGCGTACTGTCGGGCAATAACGAGTCGCAATCATTTAGCCTGGAAGAGGATTTCTAAGAAAAAAGGAGAGAGGTGAAAGGAAAAAGGAAGGAATCGTTTTTTAGTTTTTTTCGCTACCAAACATCTATCATTTTCAAAAAAGCCAGGTATGTTCTTGAATCTGGGGCATAAAAAATTGCAGGTGTACAATATTTCAAGGGAATTGATGAAAGCCAGTTATGCGGTCACTTTAAGACTACCCGATGAAGAGAAATTTAATCTTGTTCAGCAAATCAGGCGTGCATCTCTTTCTGTTAAACTGAACATCGCAGAAGGCGCCTCACGAAAGTCCGAAGTGGAAAGAAAGCGATTTTGGGAAATCAGTAGGGGTTCTGTGATTGAAATTGATGCAGCTGCAGAAGCGATTGTTGATTTAGAATATTTGCCGGAGGGCGAATTGGAAGAATTGGGACGGCTTCTTAATTCGTGCTTTGCATTGCTAACTAAAATGACAGAAAGAAAGTAAATGTACAAATGAAGCGATCTCTTTCTCCTCTGCCTTTTCACCTTTCACACACCATATTAGTTCATTTTAAAAATAACCACCATGCATGTAATCAAACGCAACGGAAAAAAGGAGTCGGTAAAATTCGATAAAATAACCGCACGTATTGAAAAGCTGTGCTATGGGTTAGACAGGCGGTTCGTTAATTCCATTGATGTTGCAAAAAAAGTAATTGAGGGGTTGTATGATGGGGTTAGTACTACCGAGTTGGATAATCTTGCCGCTGAAACAGCCGCTTCGCTTACGGTAAAACATCCGGATTATGCCTTGCTGGCGAGTCGAATAGCCGTGAGCAACCTGCACAAGAATACAACAAAGAGTTTTTCTGCTACCATGCAGTTGCTGTATAAGTGTAAGGATACAAAGGCAGATAAGTTTGCACCTTTAATCGCAGATGATGTGTGGAAGATCATACACGACAACGCTGAATTACTGGATTCAACAATCATATATGATCGCGACTACAGTTTTGATTATTTCGGTTTTAAAACCCTG
>DASUFG010000453.1:0-6976 GCA_036274715.1 Agriterribacter sp. | reverse complement strand
GATACTCGAACATGTGAAAAACCCGCATCAGGTGATCGAGAATATATATGAGGTATATCCATCTTCTACTCTTGTATTAGTTACCGTGCCAAATTATACCTCATTAAATACGCTTTCCGCAAGCCTTCATCACACGGAGATGATACATCCCGATCATTATTGGTTTTTTTCATCTGTTACCCTCCTTCGCTTGTTTTCAAATGACAAGTTTGAAATACAGGATTTATGCTTCGGAATGTACTTCGAAAAAAATAGGCGAATTAACTTCGTTCTTCAGCAATTCCCATTTTTAGGAGATTGCATAATAGCCCTTTTTAAACGAAAGTAAGATGAACGTACTTTGGCTGGCAAGTTGGTATCCAAATAAGGTTAATCCATTTGAGGGTGACTTTATTCAACGTCATGCAAAATCGGTTTCAAACTATGTCAATCTTGTAGTTGTACATGTAACCCAGTTTGGTCCGTCAAAAAATACATCCCTGGCTACGGTTGAATTAAAAGAAGCGGAGAATCTGAAAGAATATACGATCTATTTTCCTTTCAAAAAGACGGGTATTTTTCTGCTCGATAAAATAACATATAACGTCCAATATTATTGGACATTCACCAGGTTTATCAGAAAATATTTTAAAGAACACGGGCTACCTGATATCGTGCATGTTCACGTGCCAATGAAAGCGGGAGTGATTGGGAAATGGATAAAGCAGAAATGGAAAATACCTTATATCACAACAGAACATTCATCGTCGTACTATGATTATATTCCGGACAATTACTTTGTTCGCAGCCGCTATTACCGTAAAGCGGTTTCAGGTATTTTAAAAAAATCTGCGCAGGTTACTACGGTTTCAAGGGTATTGGCCGAACAGTTGAAGGATATTTTTGCATTATTTGACATACAGGTTATACACAATGTTGTAGATACTACGATATTTTTCAGACAGGAAGTGAACCCGCCGGTATTTCGGTTTTTTCATGCGTCAACTATGAACCATCCCAAAAATGTTGAAGGAATACTAAATGTCTTTGCACGGTTATTGAATCAGCGTGATAATTGGGAATGCGTGATGGCAGGATGGGAAACTGCAGAGTTAAAGAAAAAAGCATTCTCGCTTGGGCTAGAGAACCATATAAAATGGGTTGGAGTGCTGACTTATAATGAAGTTGCCACCAGCATGCAGGCTTCGCATGCATTGATCATGTTCAGTCGTTATGAAAATTTTCCGTGTGTGGTTATTGAGGCGTTATGTTGCGGACTTCCCGTTATTGCAACCAATGTTGGTGGTATACCCGAAGCCGTAAACCATTCAAATGGGTTGTTAGTGCAGTCTGAAAATGAGGACGGGCTGCTTCAAGCAATGACGAATATGATCAATAACTACGATTCATTTAACAGGGTAAAAATAGCAGACCAGGCAAGCAAAAAATACAGTTATGAAGTTATTGGTAAACAATTTTATGATTTATATCAAAAAACACTCACTCAAACAACTCCAACCTGGTTTTAGGTCGCCTTGCCTCCTGCCATTTGAAGTTTCGGAATTTTTGCCGCTCCTCGGGCACCTGGCTAACAGGATAAAAACCACCGACGACCTCGAAAAGCCATGAAATTTTTTGCAGTTCCTTTTTTTCAAAGAACAGGTTAATCAGGTCTGCCTGCGCATAATTGGCTCCTGTATAGGCACTGTCTTCATCCTGCAAATAATACAAACTTTCGGCGCTTCCCTTAGCCACAATATGTTCAATATCGCCATCTCTAAAAAATCCGTTAATGGTATTCCCTTTTAACTGGTTATAAAAGCTATCATTGCTCTTGTTTACACTGAATGCATTTTCCAGCACTTCAATATGCTCCGGCTTTTTGTTTTTTGTATACAGGTAAATGGTATCACCGGTAATTTGACTTTCCTTTGCCCAAACAATGGGATCGCTGAATAACCGGAAGATGGAATCCTTCCCGGAAAATACCAGACTGTCACATACCGCCTGCATCGAATCTGAAAACATGCGCACATTATGAAAAGCCTGGAAGAAACGGACGCTGTCTATTTTATCAATATCCAAAACCTGCACATTTTTTATGGTATCGCCTTTCGATAATACCAGCTTTGGAGCAGTTAGGGTGTCCTCAGATAAATCATCATGCTGAACAGAATCAGATTGTTGAACGATATCCCTGTTGTGTTGAGAACGAAGAACTGAGGCTGTGTCAATTTTTGGCGTTGCTTCAATATTTGCTGTTGTAGTGTCAGTAACGGATTGTAACGTATCTTCCAACGGAAGCTTGCCGGGGTGTAAAGGCGAGGGCTTTTTTACCGTTTTCGGGTTAAACGGCTTCTCTAAAGATATCAAGGCACTGTCTTTTCCAAATGCGATGTGGCTGTTTCCTGGCGGTTCCGTAGAGATCGCGGACGAATCACCAGCCACTATCGGCTTACTACCGATTAAATCGTTTTTGCTGCTATCTTTTATATATGCTGTGTCCAGCCTTATACCCGAATAGAGTGTGTCACCCGTTATAAACATGGAATCGCCATTCTGTTTAAAAATAGCTACGGGTTTCATGGTAGCTAAAAAGGTTTTCTTGTCGCGGTTAAAAAAGCTTTTTCCGGATAAAACGGTATAACCCTGGGTGGTGTCAACATAAACAAAGTTACCTTCAGCAAAACCCTCACCTGTTGCTTTATCAAAACTAATGTGATCGGCAGTTATATGCTGTGTGCTGTCGTCAATTACCGGGCGTTTACCAAAGTTAGCGAGCCCGTTTTTCATATCGTAATAACCGTCGGATGTTCGTATAATGGATTTGCCATCATTAATCGTAGTCGGTGAAACGAAAGTAGCTATTTGTGCATCTACATTGTATAAAAGGGTATCGGTTGCCATCGTGTATTCAGGATCTATGAGGCTTACCTTTTTTGTAAAATAAGCATCCCTGGTGTCCGCATAGTAGTATCCTTCCTTACTGGTAAGTGTAGACGTAGAGGTTACAATTTTTCCCCCATTGAGGTAGGTGCCTGTTTTTGTATTAAGATCGTATTCCAGTTCTTCTGTTGTAAGAGTGGCTTTGCCATCGGTGAGTTTTACATTTTTACGGAGATGAGCGATCCGGGTATCTCCAAAATAGATAAGATATTGGGAATACACGTTCACACTATCTGCATCATTTATGTGAATATTTCCGAATACCTCAATAATATTTTGTTGCTTATTCATGACGATGCTATCGCCATCAAAAAAAGTTTTCTCCTGTCGGAGCATCGCATTACCCACCAATATCTGTAGTTCAACGCTGTCTTTTTTTTCGAATTTCAAAACATCAGAGCGGATAAGGTGTACTTCCCTCGTACTGTCTTTTGGAAGGGGAGAGGCGGAGCCGGAAGCCACGGGGTTTTGTTTTTGCTGTGACCATACAAAGTGAAAGGCCATCAAAAGCAATACGGACAACAGCATCCTTCTTCGCGTATTCATCACCGTTTTTTATCTGTAACTGGTACATTACTTAATGTGTCGGGTAAAGGAGACATTAAAGGCGCTGATTTATCCTTCTTCCCGAATACTATGCCACCCGTATACCTTCGGGGATGTATCCTGAAATCCTGCAATAATATATTCAGGCTGATGGCAGTAGAATTCAGATTATTATAAAGTTTTTTATCGTTCATCAGCAACCCTAAAGTGCCATCATTGTTGTTTACTTTATTTAAAGTAGCAGTGAATTCGGATGCTGCTGCCTCTAATTTTGTTAAAGTCTGCTGTAATTGCAGGTCGGCAAGTTTTCCTGTGGTGGTATTAAGATTGGCTAAGATTTGCGTAATGGTATCATTGTTTTTGCTCAGGTTACCCGTAAATGCACTGGCGTTGGATAAGGTTTTTGCCAGGGCCCCGCTTTGAGCATTTAGCAAAGTATTCAGATGGGCCGTAGATACCGCCAGGTTTGCAAATATGGTTTGGAAATTATGCTGTGTGCCCGGATCAAATACACCACCAATTATTTTGAGTACAGAATCCAGTGATTCTAAAGATGAGTTTATTTTTACCATTGCCGGGTCGAGGCTGTTTCTAACCTGGTCAATTAAACCTAAGGAAGTATGGGTTGACACGGTATCACCATTTTCAATATAAGACTCCGAATTGCCCAAATCAATATCTATGGTTGTGTTTCCCAATAAACTGCCGGAAATACGCGCAATGGAATTTTTAGGGATGTTAATGCTTTTGTTTAAATTCAGCGTAACAAGTATAGCACTGAGGTTCTTATCCGTTTCCTGCATTTGATATACTTTACCTACCTGCAGTCCGTTAATCATTACAGAATTAGATACTGATAACCCTTCCACCGATTTAAAAATGGTATATACTTTAAAACTTTTTTCGAAAATGGGTTTCCCCTTCAAAAAATTGAAGCCGAGTATCAGCAATGTAATCGCAATTGCTGTTAAAGCACCTACTTTGGTTTCATTAGAAATTTTCATTCTTTAATTTTTATTTTTGATTCAGATGGCGGGCTGAACAAACGGTCTCGTTATCAAATCCATTATTCAGTGCCCTGAGGTAAAAAGCTGGGATAGTCATTTCAAAAAATCCACTACATCTTTCTGAACGTTCCGTCATACGCAAAAACGCTGCACCTTAATTAAAGAACAAATTTGTATTCGATATTGCAATTTCACAAAATAAAACCCCCGGATGAACGACTACATCCCTTTACTTATTATTCAAAATCAACACTTTCGTTACAAAAATAGGGTATTCGGGCAAAGCATTTGCATCTGCCTGCACAAAGCTTAACGATTTTGGCCATTTGTGGGTTTGGGCGTTGTTGCTGTGGAGAGTGTAGTGTTTTCTTTATTCGGAGGCGTATTCGTAATATCCACTGTACTTCTTGGATTGTCTACAATATTCTTAAAATCTACAATTGCCTTTGCAATGGCTTTTGACATTTCGTCCAGCCCTTTTTCACTATTAAGATATTCTTCTTCTTCCTTATTGGTGATAAAGCCCGTTTCAATTAAAACCGCTGGCATATTGGTAGCCTGCAATACCCATATTCCTTTTTCATTGCGTTGTAAAACGCCATCACTTTTACGTCCGTTCTTTTCAAACTCAGTTTCGATCATAGAGGCCAGCCGAACACTGTTTTTAAAATATTTTTGCACCCATAACCTGCTCGCAATAGCACCCTCCGGAGTAGAAGGGTCTGGAACATCTGTTAACTCACCTTCAGACTCAAAGCGTTCGGCAACTGCGTCGGCTTTATGCTCATCTCTGTCTGCGGCCCACACGTAGGTTCCCGTTCCATACCGGGGATTGGGAGTAGTCCACACTTTGTAAACAGGCTGCTTTTTAGTATGCTTTTTTCTCTTTTTGCCCTTGCCGGTGTAATAGGTTACGGTTTTGTAGCCGGTCACTTTTGAATGGCGGATCGCAGGAGCGGCGTTCACGTGTATACAAATGAACAGGTCACCTTTGCTTTGATTTGCAAAATCCGCTTTTTCTTTAACCGGCTGGGTAATATCGGTGGTACGCGTTTGAATGATTTTGGTGTCCTTGAGTTCCGCTTGCAGTAGGTCGCCGACTTTTAAGGCTAGTTTTAATGTAATCTCTGCTTCTGTAGAGAAGCTTCCCCTGGCGCCCTGGTCGTTGCCACCATGGCCTGCGTCAACAATAATAGTATTGATACGGCTTTTTGTTTGTGAAAAACAAATATTGTAAACAAAAAAAGAAAAAAGAATAAAAGGTACAGAGATGATTTTTTTCTTCATGCCCTTGTTAAAATTTAATAGGGTTTAGTAATTCAATTTCAATCTTCACGTTTTCTTACCGCTAATTATGGCTATTTTTGCTGCCTCGTGTATGTATGAAAAATAAAAATCGCAAATTTAAGCGAAATTACATATTTACCATCACCTTACTGCTGCTTATCATTGCAATAACGTACAATGGAAGCGCAAAAATCCGCCGTCCGCCTGCTTTTTACAATAATTTAACAGCATTTTCAGATACGATTCTTCCCGTTAATGATACCACTCCCAGAGTGGTTGCAGATACCAATATTCATAAACAGGGCGCCGATTCTTTACTCAATGATAGCATTAAACAGGTTAAGATTGATACTTTCAACGTGAAAATATCCAAAGATTCGGTTGATGCCCCGATTGATTATACAGCAAAGGACTCTATGGTGATGGATGTCATAGCAAAAAAACTCTATCTCTATGGTGAAACCGATGTAAAGTACAAAGATATAAACCTTAAAGCACCTGAAATTGTTTTTGACCAACAGTCGAATATTGTAAAAGCAAGGATGAAATTTGACACGGCAGGCAAGGTACTAGGACAGGCTACGCTGGTGCAGGGCGACATTAATACCGTGAGTGATAGTCTCGAATTTAACTTCAAAACACAGAAAGGACTTACCCGTAGCAGTTATTTTCAACAGAGCGAATTGTATAACTATGCAGAGGTGGTAAAAAAAGTGGATCCCGTGACGGTTTACGCGTTTAAAGGACGTTTTACCACCTGTAATTTAGATACACCGCACTTCGCTTTCCGTGCCAGAAAAATAAAATACATCAGTAAAAAAATGGCCATTACCGGGCCTGTTGGTGTTGAGTTTGAAAATGTACCCGTACTTCCAATAATACTGCCCTTTGGTATGTTTCCATTGGCACAGGGAAGACATTCCGGATTTTTGCCGCCTCAATTTACCGTAACTGATGATTATGGACTGGGGTTGGAAGGACTGGGATTTTATAAGGTTGTTAATGATAATTTTGATTTTACCACCAGGGCGGATCTCTATTCCTACGGAAGCTGGCGACTCAATGTAAGCCCATCTTACAGGGTTCGTTACCGTTATAACGGAACACTTAACTTCAGCTACCAAAATATGCACACCGGCTTTAAGGGTGATGAAGATTACAGGCCAAACAAAAGCTTCTTTTTAACCTGGAGCCATCGTATGGACAGTAAG